>CACXCC010000144.1 GCA_902766015.1 uncultured Veillonellaceae bacterium | reverse complement strand
GCGGCAGCCATCGTACGGCCGACGCCGATACCGTAACATCCCATGTAAAGCGGCTGTTCTTTGCCGTGTTCGTCGAGGAACGTTGCGCCCATGGCCTGACTGTACTTCGTGCCGAGCGTAAAGACCTGACCTGCTTCGATGCCGCGCGTCATATAGAGCGGAGCGCCGCAGTGCGGGCACGGATCGCCTTCTTTGACGAGGCGGATGTCCGCCGTGATGACGTCCGTAAAGTCACGTTTCGGCGTGACATTGACATAATGCATGTCTTTCTCGTTCGCACCGGCGACGGCGTTGTACATGTTCATGACCGTCGCGTCAACGACGACTTTCGTGCCTTTTTTGACGCCGATCGGGCTCATGAAGCCCGGGAATCCGCCGGCGGCAAGGATCACTTCCTCGTCAGCCATGCGCAAGTTCAGGGCGCCGTCGATGAGGTTGATGAGTTTGACTTCATTGACTTCATGGTCACCGCGGACGAAGGCAAGGACGAGCTCGTCTTTATCCGTCTGATACGCGACGGCTTTGATCGTCTTTTCGAGCGGCAGGCTCAGGAATTCGGCGACTTTTTCAATCGTCGATGCGCCCGGCGTTGCGACTTTTTCGAGCGGCTTCATTTCTTCGACCGGCGCTTCGATCGGTTTGAGTTCCGCTTTTTCGTCACTGGCGGCATAATCGCATTTCGTGCAGCAGGCGATATTCGATTCGCCGGCATCGGCGAGAACCGTGAACTCGTGCGAATGTCCGCCGCCGATGGCACCGTTGTCCGCTTCAACAGGACGGAACTCGAGCCCGCAACGCGTGAAGATGTTCGAATACGCATCGTACATTTTCTGATACGATACGTTCATCCCTTCGACATCTTTATCGAAGGAATAGAGATCCTTCATAATAAACTCGCGGCTGCGCATGAGTCCGAAACGCGGACGACGTTCATCGCGGAATTTATCCTGGATCTGGTAAAGCATGACCGGAAGCTGTTTGTAGGAATGCAGTTCGTCGCGGACGAGAGCCGTGATCATTTCCTCATGCGTCGGGCCGAGGCAGAATTCACGGGCATGACGGTCCTTGATGCGCATCATTTCTTCGCCGTAAACATCCCAGCGGCCGCTTTCCTTCCAAAATTCAGCCGGCTGCAAAATCGGCATGCAGATTTCCTGTCCGCCTGCTGCGTCCATCTCCTCGCGGATAATCTGTTCGATCTTGCGGATCGTACGCCATGCGAGCGGCAGGAACGTGTACATTCCTCCCGCGGCTTTGCGGATCATACCCGCGCGGTACATGAGCTGATGGCTCGCGATTTCGGCTTCTGCCGGCGTATTGCGAAGCGTCGGCGCATAAAGGTTACTTGCTCTCATTTGCTTTCCGTTCCTCCAGTATTGCATCGATTTCTTTGAATAATTCCGGCACGAGCTGATCTTCCGGCACTTTGCGGATGATCTCACCCTTGCGGAACACGAGTCCTTCGCCGCATCCGCCGGCAATACCGACATCCGCGCCGCGCGCTTCGCCCGGTCCGTTGACCACACATCCCATGACGGCAACGTGAATCGGCTCTTTGATCGAACGCATGCGTTCCTCGACCTGATCCGCGATCGCGGCAAGATCGATACTCGTACGCCCGCATGTCGGACACGAAATCATGGTCGGTCCGTAATCGCGCAGGCCGAGTGACTTCAGGATTTCATTGGCAACGCGGACCTCGACGACCGGATCTCCCGTCAACGAAACGCGGAACGTGTCACCGATTCCCTCGGCGAGCAGTGCGCCCATACCGACAGCCGATTTGATGATGCCGGATTTGACCGTTCCGGCCTCCGTAATACCGAGATGCAGCGGATAATCGACCGTTTGACTCATGAGTCGGTATGCCGCAATCGTGAGCGGCACGTCATGCGCCTTGAGCGAGATTTTCATGTCATAAAAATCCTGCGCCTCGAGGATGCGGACATGCTGCATCGCCGACTCGACGAGCGCTTCCGGCGTGATTTGACCGCCGTTTTTCGCGAGGATTCTCTTGTCGAGTGAACCCGCGTTGACGCCGATGCGAATCGGGATGCCTGCGGCTTTCGCTTCACGGACAACCGCTTTGACGCGTTCTTCGCCGCCGATATTTCCCGGATTCAGGCGCAGTCCCTGAATGCCCTGACGGATCGCTTCGAGGGCGAGTCGATAGTCAAAATGAATGTCCGCGACGAGCGGAACCGTGACGGATTGAATAATGTTGCCGAGATTTTTCGCGGCGTCCATATCCGGCACGGCGAGACGCACGATATCGCATCCTGCGGCCTGAAGCGCGCGGATCTGGGCGACTGTCGACTTCGTATCCGTCGTTTTCGTATTCGTCATCGACTGCACGGAAACAGGCGCCCCGCCGCCGATCTGGACAGGACCGATATGAATCGGCCGCGTCATCTTACGTTGGATCATCGTCTATCCTTCTTTCTCAGCCGCCCGTGATGACGCGGACGACATCGTTTTTCGTGGCAAAAATCATCAAAAGAATCAAGAGGCAGATGCCGACACTCTGCGCATAATAGAGCGTTTTGCGCCCGAGCGGCTTGCCGCGTACGGCTTCAATGCAGAGATTGATAAAATGTCCGCCGTCAAGCGCAGGGATCGGGAACAGGTTGATAATGCCGAGGTTCAGGCTCAAAAATGCCGTAAAATTGAGGAGCGGCACAAATCCCATCTGGGCGACCTGGCCGGCCATCTGGGCAACGCCGATCGGCCCCGCGAGATCCGCGCCCGAAAGTTCGAGCAAAATCTTGTAAAGAGCCGCGAGCATCGCGACAATAATCGCACCCGTCTGTTTGACGGCAAGCCATGCCGACTCGAGAATCCCCGGATACGTATGAACGAGGTCGCTCATGACGCCGATCATCGGGCGTTTAGACTGTGCGTCATATTTCGGCGTGACATCAGCCGTCAGCGTTTCGCCACCGCGGTCAACCGTAATGGAGACAGGCTTCTCTTCCTCAGCCGTCGCGTCAAGCGCCGCAACGAAATCTTTCCACGTGTCAACGCTCTGACCGTCAACCGCAATGATACGGTCTCCGTCCTTCAGTCCCGCCTCCGCGGCCGGTTTATCCGCGAGAACCGTTCCGAGAACCGGTTCCGGGTTCGGCGAACTGATACCGTTAAACGCGAAAATCCCGAAAAACAGGACAATCGGCAGGATAAAATTCATCCCCGCGCCCGCAAGAATGACGAGCATCCTTGACGGGATCGGTTTGCGGCAATACCCGCGGTCTCCCGCGTCATTGTCCTCCGGATCCATACCGGCAATGTCATTAAATCCGCCGAGCGGAATCGCGCGCAGCGAATACTCGGTTTCGCCGTATTTCCGGCTGTAAATTTTCGGCCCGAAGCCGATTGCAAACTCATCGACGCGCATGCCCGTCATTTTCGCCGTAATGAAATGACCGAATTCATGCACGAGAACCAGCAGTCCGAATACAAAAATCGCGGCTGCAACGGTTAAAATCATAGGTTCACCATCCTTAATCGATGTCATTTGGCGAGGAGATCCGCGGCAAACGCGCGTGCCCAGCGGTCTTCCTCGAAGAGTTCCTCAAGCGTCGGTTCGAGGATACATTCGCGTTTCAGCATCGTTTCCTCGATGACGTCATAAATCTTCAGGAACGGGATCGCCCCTTTGAGGAACGCGCCGACCGCGACTTCATTGGCCGCGTTGAAGATACACGGCATCGTGCCGCCCATCGCGCCCGCTTCGTAGGCAAATTTCAGTCCCTTAAACGTCTCCGTGTCCGGTTTTTCAAATGTCAGCTCGTGCAGCTTCCAGAAGTCAAGCCGCTCAAACATTGACGCGACGCGCTCCGGGTATGTCAAAGCATACTGGATCGGCAGTTTCATGTCAGCCGAACCGAGCTGCGCGATGACGGCGCCGTCCTTGAACTGGATCATCGAATGAACGATGCTCTGCGGATGCACGACGACCTGAATCTGATCATAGCTCACGCCTTAAAGCCATTTCGCCTCGATGACCTCGAGTCCCTTATTGACGAGTGACGCCGAGTCAACCGTGATCTTCTGCCCCATCTTCCACGTCGGATGATGCAGAACGTCAGCGATCGTGACATGTGCCATCTCCTTGCGCGTACGGCCGCGGAACGGTCCGCCTGATGCCGTCAGCAGAAGTTTTTCGATGTTTTCGCGCTTTTCTCCCTGTAAGCACTGGAAAAACGCGCAATGTTCGCTGTCAACGGGCAGGATCTTAACGCCCTGCTCCTTCGCGCGGCGCATGACGATCTCGCCGGCAACGACGAGCGTTTCCTTATTCGCGAGCGCGATATTCTTCTTCGCGTCAAGCG
>CACXCC010000143.1 GCA_902766015.1 uncultured Veillonellaceae bacterium | reverse complement strand
CTCGCAACATAAAACCCGGAAAGGAGCACAAGAAGAAGGCCGTTTATGAAGGAAACGGCCTTCTTTTCCATTTGCGGCCAAATATAATGCAAAACGAGCCCCGGCAAAAACGAAACGAGTGTCAAAATACCGGCTGTCTGCATACTGAGACGCAAACCGCGCCAAAGCGCCGCGAGCACATCGGGAACGCCCGTAGCCGCCCCCATATACTCATGCATCCAGCACAGGAAAAACAGCCGAAAGACACAGAGAACCAGCCAGTAAAACGCCCAGATCCTCAGTCCCCGGGCGAAAACGTCATAAAAGCTCTTCCACCGGAGCCCGCGTCCGAAACTCATGGCAGAATAATCTCGATCCCGTAATCGTCTGCCGCTTCGCGGATATCCTCAGCCGGAAGCGAATCCGTAATGAGCCCCGAAAGCGTATCGAGCGTCGTATAATTGTAGTTGCCGTCTGTGCTGAGTTTGCGCGCTTCGGCAACGACATAGGCTTTCTTGCTGTGGCGGACAATCGCGGCTTTATTGATACCGTCCTCGATGTCATACGTCGAGACACTGTTCTCCTTGACGTCAACGCCGACGGCGCCGACAAACGCGATATCCGGCTTCAGACGCGAAATGAAATCGAGCGTCATGCCGCCCCAGAAGCCGTCGCGGCTCTTGTTGAGCTTGCCGCCCGCGAAAACGACGCGGATTTTCGGATTGCGCGCGAGAACGACGAGAACATCGATCATATTCGTGACAACCGTGATGTCCTGATCCATCTTGACAAGCAGTTCCGCAATGGCGAGATTGCTCGTTGAAATGTCAAGGAATACCATGTCCTTCTCGTGAATGAGGCGCACGGCGGCCTGCGCGATGCGGCGTTTTGCCTCGACGTCCGTATTGCGGTGTTTGCTGACTTCGATCATGTGGCTGTTTTCGCGGATGCGTACGGCGCCGCCGTATGTGCGTTTGAGTTTACCGCGTTTCTCCAGCGCGCCGAGATCCTTGCGGATACAGTCTTCCGTGACCTTGAATTTCTCGCTGAGATCGCGTACACGAACCTTTCCGTCCCGTGCGAGCATATTCATGATCATTTCCTGTCGTTCTTCCAAGAACATAAGTGGTCACTCCCCTTTTCCTGACAATAATACTCTCGGAAAAATAAAAAACCACTGTGCCGTCCCCCATCATAGCGGCTGCGGCAGATTATTGTTTAATCTTAGTGTATAATTATTTTACTAAATTCAATGGGATTGTGCAATATATTTTCATACACCTGTTTTAATTTTGTTTTTTTCTTTGTTTTTAGACGTACTGTCCCACGGCTTTACGATGAAACGAAACAAAAAAAGAAGGCCTGATCATGCAGACCTTCTTCTGTTGCTTTCCTATCGATCAGCGTACGAAAACGACATTCGTCGCGTCAAGGAATCCCGTTGCACCGTTCTCGATGAGGACGCGGTTTGCGTCAGCCGTCGAGAGGACCGGATATGCATTGTGATTCGTCACGCGGATTGCGCGGACAACGAGAGGATTCGAACCGGCGCGGCTCGCACGGTTGATGTCCGTCGTATACGCGGCCATACCGTTTTGAATAACCGTTGCGGAATCGAGGTTTTTGTAACCGTAAATCGGCGTACCCTCTGCGTTCTGGATGACCGGACTCATGACCGGATTGAGGTCAAGTCCGCGGCAGTCAACGATAAGTCCCGTATAACCGCCGATGGCCGTTCCTGCAGGCGTCGAAGCCGCCGAGCTCGTGCGATCGGAATGATACCCCGGAAGCGTTGCTGCCGGCGTCTGATACGAACCCGAACTATAGGAACCGCTGTCATACGATCCGTACGTGCCTGACGTTGACGGAACGGACGGCGTTACGCCGGATACCGGTTCCGGGAACGACGTTTTCGTTTCCTGCTGCGGCAGAACGACGCTGGCGAGCGAACCCGAAACACCGAAAACCGGAACTTCGAGCGTCACCGTATAGCCGCCTTCACTGAGCACCTTTTCGTCCACGATACGTGCACCCTGAACGAGCGCGCTGACTCGCGTCGTTACCGTATCATTCGTAACCATCATGTTTTCGACCGTCGTCGTTGCGTCGACATTGACGCCTTTGATCTGCTCCGCAAGTTGACGATACGCATCGACAATTGCGGCGCGGCGGGCCATCATGCGCGCCTGAACGGAATTATATGCCGTTGCGGGAGGAACGCCCGTTCCTTCGGCCCGGATCACCGAGTTTTCCCAGTCCGTTCCCGTCGAAGCCGCGAAAACACACGTTGCGGACATGACGAGAACCAGCGCGGTCATCAAAAGAACGCGCAGGCTTTTTGTAATCTCTTTCATTCGTTGTCGCCCCATTTCCGTTTCTTGACTTTACAGCCTATCTTTCTAATGACATTATCGGCGATTTTACCGCAAATGTAAATAAAAAACGGATTAGAATTGGATGCGTTCGCGCAAAAGATTGCGGATGACCGAAAGTGACGTGTCATCGGCGAGGAACGTGACATAGTCCCCGGGCACGAACGTCAAAGCCGGATCCGCCGCGATTTCCCTGCCGCTGCGGCGAACGGAAACAATGACGGTATGTTCGGGCAGGCGCGCCGATTTGACCGTCATACCCGCGAGACGGCTGCCGTTTTCGACGACAAATTCCGCCATGACGCGGCGACGCCGTACGCGGCGGCTGATTTTCGCGCGGATCATGAGTGTACGCCCGAGCAGTGCGTCGTAAATCGGGAGCGCTCCCGCGAGATCGCTGACGAGATATGCCGCCATCGAAACGCAGATAACCGCGAGCATATGTTCAAACGATCCCGTCATTTCCATGATGAGTACGCTTGCCGTAACGGGCGCTTTGACAACCGCGGCAAAATATCCGGCCATGCCGAACACGATAAAGTCAATCGTCCAGTGCGGATCGAGCAGGCCGAGCGACACGGCAGCATACGCGAAAATCGCACCGCCGAGTGCGCCGAGAGAAAGCAGCGGCAGAAAAATGCCGCCCGGAGCGCCCGTGCCGAAACAGAGCATCGTAAAGAAAAACTTCGCAAACAACAGCAAAATGAGAAACGCGATGCCGTAATCCGTCACGCTCAGCGAATTGACGAGCTGCTCGCCGCCGCCGAGGACTTCCGGCAGAACAAAACCGAGCACTCCCGCCGTCAAAAGCGGCACGATCGGACGCTGCCATCCGGAGAGCGGCGTCCGGTCATAGACGTCAAGGGACAGCAAAAGTCCGCGGTTAAACCCGAGTCCGAGCAACCCGACAAAGAGTCCGAGCGCAAAGAGCAGCAGATACATCGAGTCAACGGGAACAACGGGAACGGCGCCGACTTTAAACACCGGAGCCGTTCCGAGAAACGTTTCGGAAACCAACGTCGCCGTCACGGCCGCGCCGACCGACGCCATGAGAACGAGCGGCGAAAAATTCTTCTGCACTTCCTCGAGCGCGAAAATGACGCCGGCGAGCGGCGCATTAAACGCGGCCGCCAGTCCCGCGCCCGCTCCTGCCGTCAATAAATAACGTTCCTCGGCCTGAGAACACTTACGCAGTCGACTGACACCCTGTCCGACGCATCCGCCGAGCTGAACACTCGGCGAAGCGCGCCCGAAAGACAGTCCCGCGCCGATCGCGAGCACGCAGCCGACAAACTTCAGCACGAGAACGCGCGCCCAATTGTCCATATGCATCTCGCCGAGAAGGATCCCCTTGACCTGCGGGATGCCGCTCCCCGACGTCATGCCCTCCGTTTTGACGATCCGCGCCAGCACAAACGCGATCACGACGAGCACGAAAAACCAGCCGAGAAATCCCGCCGGACAATTCGTCATGAGCCAGTCGTACATCAGCGGACGGTAATGCTCCGAGAGACTCAGGAGGCCGCAGAACGCCGAAATGACAACGCCCGTCAATGTCCCGACGATAATGCCGGCAAAAAAGAGCTCCAGCTTAAAATAACGCGGTTCCGTAAAACGCGCCATCGCCTTTTCAAAGAGTGTACGTTCCCGCTGCATATGCGCGCCTCCTTTCTTTCGTCCTCATACGCAAAAAGCGCTGTACCCGAAGGTACAGCGCCCCGTAAGTCTTACTCAGCCGTAAACGGCAGCAGAGCAATGTTGCGTGCACGTTTGATGGCAACGGTAACCTGACGCTGATGTTTAGCGCAGTTGCCGGAAATACGACGCGGTAAAATCTTGCCGCGCTCCGTTACAAAACGGCGAAGTTTTGCAACGTCTTTATAATCGATATGATCGACTTTGTCTACGCAGAACTGGCAGACCTTTCTGCGAGGTCTTCTGCCTCTGTCACGTCTCATCAAAGGTATTCCCTCCTATTCAAAACGGAATTTCTTCATCGGGGATATTCTGAGCCATGGGATCCTGTCCGTTCGGACGCGCATTCTGCATGCCGCCCTGTGCGTTCTGCGGATAGCCGCCTCCCTGCTGGAAGCCGCCGTTCTGCTGGTAACCGCCGCCCTGCTGCGAGGAACTACGCGAATCCAAAAATTCCATTTCCTCGGCGACAACGTCAAAGGCACGTCTCTTCGAGCCGTCCTGCGCTTCGTAACTGCGAACCTGCAGACGCCCTTCGATCGAAATGCGGCGGCCTTTTACAAGATTGTGACCGCAAATCTCCGCGAGCTTGCCCCATGCCACGACCGGAATGAAATCTGCCGTTTGCTGTCCGTTTTCGTTATTGCGCTGATAACGACGATCGACAGCCAGCGAAAACGTGGCAAACGCCGTACCGGACTGGGTATACCGTACTTCCGGGTCACGCGTCAAACGACCGATCAACATTACTTTATTCATGGCGGATCCTCCCTGATGAACTTATCTTCATGGATTAGTCTTCGTCGGAACGAACGATCATGTGCTTCAGAAGTTCGTCCGTAATCTTCATTACGCGGTCGCACTCGGCAACGCACTCCGGAGCGCACGTAACGTAGAACAGGCAGTAATAACCTTCGTTGCAGTCTTTGATCTCATAAGCAAGACGTTTCTTGCCCCAGCGATCTTCTTTGTCAATCGTACCGCCGTTGTCCGTGATCAGCTTCGAAAACTTCTCGATAACCGCGTTCGTAGCATCCTCTTCCATCGGCTTAACAATAAATATGACTTCGTACTTTCTCACGAAATCACCTCCCTCTTTGGACTTTGGCTCCTCTGCTGACGAGGAGCAGAGTTAATTCTCGCGCCGGACTCATAACCGGCGACTAAAATAGTATAGCATTTCCCTGACACGAATGCAAGGAAAAACTCAGGATCGCTGCAATTTTTCTGCCGCCGTTGTATTGCCGCCGCGAAGCGCGAGAACAACGCCGACGGCGATCAGCGCAAATCCGATCCAAAAATACGCGGTAACGGGCTCCGCGAGCAAAAGCCAGCCGAGCCAGGTCCCGACAACCGGCTGAAAGAACATAAAAAGTCCCCCGATTGACGCGTCCATATACGTAAGGCCCTTGTTCCACGCGCAGAATCCGCAAACCGTCGAAATAAGCCCGAGATAAAGGACCGATCCCCAGACGGGCGTTTCCGCCATCGCCGTATAATCGGCCGATGTCAAAAGCCAATACAGTCCGTACGGCGTCAGCACGAGGAACCCGAGCAGGACCGAATAAAACGTCACCGTCACAACGGAATATTTCGCGAGGAATTTGACCAGCACGGACATGAGCGCCCACGTCACGGCCGCGACAAACAATGACAGTCCGCCCCAGACGTTCAGCCGGATATTATCGGGATCAAACACAATAAACAATACGCCGATCGTCGCAAGAATGACCGACAAAATGCGCCCTGCCGTCAATTTCTCGTGCAAAAGCCAACAGCCGAAAACGACCATAAAAGCCGGCGTTGCCGCCGTGATGACCGAACCCGTCTGCGCTGACGTCAGCATCGTCCCCGTTTCCTGCGTCACGATTGACGCGACCTGACCGATCAGCGCCGCGAGCACGAGTGTTTTGCGGTCCTTCGGCTCGATATCGAGCGAATGGCGCCCGTAAATCATCAGAAAGATCAGCCCGATCACCGCCGTGCCGTACCGCATCCAGACGAGCGGAATCGGCGGAATGACGAGAACGGAAAGCCTTACGGCAATAAACATGCCGCCCCAGATACTTCCCGCGAGCGACAGGAGCACCGATCCCAAAATATAGTTGCGCATAACGTTCTTTCCTCTCAATAAAAATACGCCCTCATTATATCACACCGCTTTCGACAAAAGAAATAAACGGACGTCATTTTCTCCTTTCCTCCGATACCGGCAAATTCCGCATATCCGTCACAGTCAGCACCGAAAACCTACGTCCTTCGTTTCTCTTCGAAACAACACCCTCACGGCTTACCATGCGCGGCGCACTCCCGTCTGTTTCCCTTTTCCGCCCGGCTTGCTTCTTATGTTATAATGATGAAGTTAACTTATGTTTTACGAAAGAAGATGTTCCCATGGAAGAAGGATACGCGCGCCTCATATATGTTCTCACCGACCTCGTCGCGCCGCTCGTCGTCGGGTATTATTTGCACCGCTGTCATATTGTCAACGAAGAATCCATGAATAAACTGATCCGGTTCAACGTGGTCTGTGTTTACACCGTTCTCTCCCTGCTGAGTTTCTGGGTTCTCCCGCTTAACTGGCAGGTCGCGATCGTTCCGCTTTACGGATTCCTCTTCATCCTGTTCCCCGGCGCACTCGGACTCTTTTGCGGACGGCGCTTCCATAATCTTCTCAACCGCGGGGCTTACATGAGCAGCGCCATGCTCGCCAACATCGGCACGCTCGGCGGAGTCTGCACGTTTATCCTCTATAATGAAGAAGGATTCGCCTACGCGCAGATTATCGGAACATGTCAAAATGTCATGCTCGTCCTCGCCGTTTTCCCGATGGCGCAGTATTACTACCAAAAACACACCTTCGGCGGAGCCAAGACGCGCCGAACATTCAGCTTCCGCGAAATGTTCCTGACGAAAAACCAGATCAGCCTGCTCGGCATGGCCGCTGGACTTGCGCTCAACGCCGGCAGCGTCGCGCGCCCGGAATTTCTCGCCCCGATCTTTCAAAGTTTCGTCCACATCGGCGCCTGGATCGCCATGCTCCCGGTCGGATTCCTCATCAATTTCCGGCGCGCCAAACCGTATATCCTGAAAACGTGGGATATCGCGGCGTTCCGGTTTCTCGCCGTCCCGCTCTTTATCGGGCTGACAAGTCATCTGCTCTTTTCGAATCCCGTTCTCCTCGGATCGTGTCTCGTCCTCGCCGCCACGCCGACCGCGATCAACGCCGTCATCACCTCGCAGCTCTACAAACTCAACGTCAATCTCGCGATCGCTTCGTTCCTCCTCACAACCATCCTCTTCCTCCTCGTCGTCTTCCCCATCCTCTTTTTCATCCTGCACTGACAATAAAAACGGGCTCCCCGCATATGCGGAGGCCCGTTTTCTTGTTTTACCCGGTCAAACGCTCAGCCCGGCTTCGTTCGGATCGAGCGTTACCGTTCCGTCCTCGAGGACAAAGCACGGGATACCGACGTACCCGAGTTTCTTCGCGTCATCGAACGCGGGGTCATTGTCCCGGAGCTGCATGAACTCTTTGAGCACGCGGACATCACTGCCGATGTTATGCGGCTCGTACTTGTCAAGGTTCCGCATGACCTGCGGCGCAATCGCCTGACAGTCCGGGCAGCTCGGCATTCCGTAAATCTTGATCATGGGTCATTCCTCCGTTTCTCGGTCTGCTTTTTCTGTTATTATACCATAGAAAACGGGCTCCCCGCACCATGCGGAGGGCCCGTTTTTTTGTCTTATTTCCCGATAACTTCCGTGATCTCGCCGACAAACACCCAATGCGGTTCCCATTCCCCGCTCGCGAGTGCCGGATAGGAACCCGGATCCGACTCGTAATAATCGCAGATCTCCGGCGCCAAATCCGCCTTGGTCATCGGATGCTGATAGAGCTTTTTGCAGACAAACGTCAGGCTTGCTTCCTCGAACGCAACGCCTTTCCCGGCGGATACAGGCGTGAGGCCGGCTTTCTTGATCTTGTCGCCGTCCCTGCCGGAGGAAGAACCCAAAATGCCGAGCGCTTTCTTGTACTGATCCGGGAAGAAATTGACCGTAAACGTGTCGCTCTCCGTCAGCAGTTCGCGCGTATAACGCGACGGATACAGGTAAACCGTCACCGTCGAACCGGTCTTTCCCGGACGCGTCCACATCGTGCCGAGACTGCCCCAGCTGACGGTGCAGGCATTAAACTTCGCCGACGTTCCTGCCGCGACCGCCGCCCAATGGTTCCGAAACAGATCAAAAACCTTATAATCCTTCTGCTCAAAGTCTGCAATCTTCATGGAGATCCTCCTTATCGTCTCTTAACTGTCCCTGAAAACGTTTTCGTCTCATTTTACCACAAAACCGTCCTGCTATTTTTGTAAATTCCTGCAAACTTGCCGCGGTTCTCCTCACGGTATCGTCCGCTCATTTTTCCGGTTCATATTGAAAAAATGGGTAAAACCGGTAAAATAAACTCAATAACCTGTCGAAAAAGGAGAGAGCCGCCTATGCAACTACCGAAAAGCAATCTCACCACGCTCTGCTACATCGAACGGGACGGAAAATACCTGATGATGCACCGCGTCAAAAAGGAGCATGACATCAACAAAGACAAATGGATCGGGATCGGAGGACACTTCGAAGCCGACGAATCGCCGGAAGAATGCCTGCTTCGCGAAGTCCGGGAGGAAACCGGGCTGATCCTCGACCGTTACCGCCTGCGCGGTATCATCACGTTTATTTCCGACCGTTGGCAGACCGAGTACATGTTCCTCTACACCGCCGATCAATTCCACGGGACGCCGCACGGCTGCAACGAAGGCACGCTCGAATGGATGGATAAATCCGCCGTTTATGACCTGCCCATCTGGGAGGGCGACAAAATCTTCTTCCGCCTGCTCGAGGAGGAGCGCCCGTGCTTTACGCTGAAACTAAAGTACCGGGGCGAGGATCTGGTCGAAAGCGTCCTGAACGGAGATAAAATTCACTGACAGCAAAAACGGGCTCCCCGCACCACACGGGAAGCCCGTTTTTCTTATCGGTAAATTTACTGCACCGGCCGAACGAAATATTTCCCGGTCAATCCATCCGGAACGTACCAGACAAAAACCGAACCGTCCTGACCTCGTGCAGCGGGATATCGACATCAACCTGCTTCAAATTATGGACATGCGCACCTCAATTGCCTTCGGCTCCGACATAACACCACCCCCAAATCATTTTACCACAAAAAAAGCCCCGTCAAAGCTCATAAAAGCCCTGACGGGGATCGTATCGACCGTACTATTTCAGATTGATCAAATGCTGCTTCAGCGCGCAGATGAGTGCCTGCGTGCGATCGTTGACGTGGAGTTTGCGGAAAATATTCGTCAAATGGTTTTTGACCGTTTTCTCACTGAGGTCAAGCACGCGCCCGATGTCCTGATTCGAAAGCCCGCGGGCTATGCCGATGAGGACGTCGTGTTCACGCGCCGTCAGACGCTCCTCCCGCGTCGCTTCCCAGTGATCCTGCGCCCATTTCTGCGTGTCAAGCGGCAGATTCTGCTGACCGCCGAAAAGCCGCTGGGCGAGTCGCGGCTGGATATACGCCTCTCCCTGACTGACCTCGCGGATCGCCCGCACGAGGAGCTGCGGCTCGGTATTCTTTTCAAGGAACCCCTTCGCGCCTTCTTTCAGGTACTCGAGCAGATACATATCATTGTTATCATACGGAGACAGGACAATAATCTTTGTCCCCGCGCCGGTCTGTCCGAGCCGGCGAACGACCTCCAGACTGTCAAATCCCGGCATCTTGGCGTCAAGAAGCAAAATATCCGGCTGCAGCATCAACGTGCGCGCCAAGGCTTCCTGACCGTCTTCGGCTTCGCCCGCGAGGTCAAAGTCCTGTTCAAACTCCAAAACGCGCCGGATCCCTTGCCGGATGAGCGCGTAGTCGTCTGCGATCATGATGCGGATAGCCATAAAATCCCCCCTCACAAAGCACTTATTTCGGCGCATCCTGCGGATCGGGCAGGACATGAGCCGTCAAAAATATCATTAGCTCACTGTCAGATTTGCTGTTTTTGCTATGTCGGAAAAATTGTCCGAGTATCGGAAGATCACCTAAAAACGGAACCTTGCTAAAGCTCCGCGCCTCCTCCTGACCGATCAACCCGCCGATCACCATCGTTTCGCCGTCACGCAGCCGCACGGTCGTATCGGCACTGCGTTTTTGGAAACGATATGCACCCAGTCCCTCGACGTAGGTCGGAGAGCTCACCTCCGTGTGCACAACCGCCGTGATTTGACCGTCGGGATGAACACGCGGCGTATAGCGCAGGATGATGCCGGCCTGACGATACTCGATTGACGTCGTTGTCGTCGAATCGGTCGTTGAAATCGTCGGCACCGGCACTTCGCCGCCGATATTGATCACGGCTTCTTTCCCTTGCACCGTCGTGATGTTCGGGCGGGCAAGCATTTTGGCCTTGCCGTTTGTCACGAGCGCGTCAATGCGGGCGCCATAGTAAAACTCATACGGTCGACCTTCCGGGCCGCGGCCGAAACGGATGACACCGGGAGTATTGCCATTATTGTAAGTTCGTTCGATTTCCTCGTCAATCTCGTCACTATTTCTACGGTAGTAACGCGTTTTCTTGACATTCGGATACTGCGGCAACGGCGACCACTGCCATGTTACACCGAGATCACGCGAGGCATCTTTAGTGAGTGCAACAACTTTTGCTTCAAGAGCAACCTGTTTCACCGGCACATCGAGTTCCCGAACAAGGGAAGAAACCGCTGCAGCCTCGCCGGACGTACCGTAAAGCAGTAACGAGTTTGTCGCCGTGTCAACGAGAACGCGTTGCGGTGCTTTTTTCTCCTGCCCTTCTTTGACTTTTCCGGACGCTGTATCCGACGTTTGACGCAACATCTGCGGACCGCTCAACGCGAGATCCGCGGCTGACGCCAATTCGACAGGATCGGCATAACGTACCGGATAGACATGAACGCGGCGCAATCCAGCGCCGTTTGTACCGGCGGCCACAAGGTATGTATTTCCTTCCCGTTCGACAACAAGGCCTTTCGATGCTGCAACAAGATCAATGACACGATGCGGTTCTTCGTTAAGATCGACCGTCACCGTACCTTTGACATCATCGGCCAGAACGAGATCGACACCGCCGAGTCTCGCCGCCGAAAGAAGCACCGCACGTACATCGCCGTCAACGACCTGTACGCGCATCGGAGCAGCTTCCGCCTGCAAAACGGAGGCACCGAAAACACTCGCCGTCAACAGGCAACTGCCAATTATCAGATTCCATTTCCTCAATGTTCGCTCCCTTTCTTCAGTCCCTGAGTTAACCTGACGTCAAAGCTGACGACAGCAGCAAGGTCTGCTGTCGTCCGTCCGCATGACGCAAAATGACACATTCCGTATCGATATGCTGCACAGACCAGCCGAATGCCGCATCGCCGGGACCGGCGAGTACAGTACGCTGTCCGTCTGTAATGAGCGCAAGCCGCCCGCCCTCGCCGCGCATAATACCGCTTAACAGCAACGGCGGCGGTACCGCGGGAGCGATTGCCGTTGTTGACGTCACTGACACATCAGACGGTAAAACCGCAGGTGTCAACACGGTAGTCGGTGTTCCCGAAGCATTTGATGTCAGTCCCGGCGGAACCAGCGCTGCGTCAGACTTGACTGTCATGATTGCCGGAGCTTCTCCGGCACGCCAATGTTCCGGTGTAAAAGGATCTCGCAGGTTTTCTGTGTTTTTCATCGATAACGAAACGTTTTTTGATGCATCTGCGGCCACGGTTTTATGACTCACAGGTACATTCGGTAATTCTTCCGGTTCGGCGGACGCGAAAAGTATTCCGCCCGCCGCAGCACCGATTATCAAGGCACCACAAAAAGGAAGATATCGTTTTTTATTCGAGCGCAGTCGGTTTATCATCGGCTGGAAACTCATGTATTTCCCCCTCTCGGAGGTGTCCGCGGTAAACGGACAACCATCCATAATTGATGTTCAAAATGGCTCCACCGAACGAGTTCAGCGGAGCCATCCTTACCTACATTTGTAATGTAATCTTATTTTGCGTTCTCCGCTTTCAGCGCGGCGAGTTTCGGACCCATGATACGTTTATAGGACTCGACACCCGGCTGGTTGAATGCATCGACGTCAGCGAGTTCGCCTTCGTAGGCTACGGACATAGCCAGCAGATAGAGGAGTTCGCCGAGGTGGTATGCGTTCAGTTCCGGCAGCGTAAAGCAAGCATTGTAGCGTTTGTTCGACGCGAGTGCGTCGGCGTTGGACTGACGGGCAACTTCGAGTGCCTGACCCATCGTGACGCCGGAGATGTCCGCGAGACGTTTTGCCTCCGGGAATGCGTTCGGGATCGGCAGGTCGTCGGCCCATTTCTCAACGCGGACGAACTGGACGACTTTGTTGAGCTTGCCTTCCTGATGCTGCTGGGTCTGGGAGTGCATGTCCGTCGTGCCGACGGCGACGAGCGGCGTACGACCGTAGCAGACTTCTTTGCCTTCGCGGTTGACCTGTTTGCCGAGGGATTCGGCGAGCAGCTGGATGTACCATTCGGAGACGGATTTGAGGTAGTCGCCGTACGGCATCATGACCTCGATATCGCGGCCGTGTTTTTCGGATGCGGCGAACTTCAGTGCCGCGTTGAGCATAGCCGGGTTCTGCCACAGATCGTCGTTCTGGCAGGCTTTGTCCATGTCCTTGGCACCGTCGAGGAATGCCTGAATGTCAAATCCGACACACGCTGCAACGGTCAGGCCGACTTCGCAGAAGATGGAGAAACGTCCGCCTACTCCGTCCGGAACGGCGTATTGCGGCCAGCCCTTTTCGATGGCGAGTTTTTTGAGGAGGGTCTGTTTTTCCATGTTCGGGTCGGTGACGGCGACGACTTCGACGTCGATGAGCGGCTCATCTTTGAGGGCTTCGTAGATGACCATGAAGTTCGACATCGTGTCGAGCGTGCCGCCCGATTTCGAGATAACGAGCAGCAGGACTTTTTCTTTGCCCTGGCCGTGGATCTTTTTGATCTCGGCGGCTCTCTTCAGGTAGCGGATGAGATCACCCGTGCTGCGCGGGTCGATGTTGTTGCCGCTGAAGTACAGTTCCGGGAAACCGCCGCGCTCTTCCTGCGACATGCTGTTCCAGAACGCACCGCACTGGACGTCAAAGATGACTTTGTCGCCGAGGTACGAACCGCCGATACCGAGCGATACGACGACGTCGACGTTGTTTTTGACGTGGTCCGTGAGCTCCTGCAGATGTTTGAGGGAGCTCGGGGAATTCAGATGGCCTTCCTCGACGTACGGGAGCTGGGAGAAGAGGACTTTCTCCGGCTCGCCGTCTTTCGAGAGATGGCCGCGGATGAATCCGGTCTCGCGCATGACTTTCATGGCTTCATGCGCCTTTTTGAGGTCTTCCTCGTACGATTTGAGGTCGGCTTCCGTTACTTTGCCTTCGCCGTAGAGGTTGTCATAGTCAAACGTAAATCCGGATTTCAGTTTTAAACTCATCTTGTGTTGCACACTCCTATAAATGAAACGATGTTACCTGTGATGCTTCGATTTATTTGCGGATCTCGGCGAGGAGTTCTGCCGTCTTCTCGTCGCAGAGTTTCTGATCCTGGCGCGTCTCGACGTTGAGGCGGATAACCGGCTCCGTGTTGGATTTGCGCAGGTTGAAACGCCAGTTGTCGAACTCGACGGAGAGGCCGTCGACTTTCGTGACTTTGCCTTTCGGGCCGTAGTCCGCCTCGATGCGGTCGAGGACAGCCTGTGCATCGGCGACTTTGCTGTTGATCTCGCCGGAGATCGGGTAGCGTGCCATACGTTCCTTCATGAGCTCCGAGAGGTGTTTGCCGTCCGTCTGGGAAAGGAGCTCGAGAACGAGGAGCCACGGGATCATGCCGCTGTCGCAGTAGGAGAAGTCACGGAAATAATGCTGCGCGCTCATTTCGCCGCCGTAGATGGCATTGACCTGACGCATCTTGTCTTTGATGAATGCATGGCCGCTGCGGCACATAACCGGTTCGCCGCCGTTTTCTTCGCAGATTTCGATCGTGTTCCAGATGAGGCGCGGGTCATAGATGACTTTTTCGCCTTTGTTCTTCTGGAGGAATGCCTGGGCGAGGAAGCCGACCATGTAGTAGCCTTCGATGAAGTTGCCTTTTTCGTCGAACAGGAAGCAGCGGTCAAAGTCACCGTCCCATGCTACGCCGATATCTGCCCCCGTTTCGCGGACGACTTTTGCCGTAGCTTCGCGGTTTTCCTGCAGGATCGGGTTCGGGACACCGTTCGGGAAGTTGCCGTCCGGTTCGTTGTAGACTTTGACGAGGTCAAACGGCAGATATTTTTCGATCTCGTTGATGATCGGGCCTGCGGCGCCGTTGCCCGTGTTGGCGACGACTTTGTACGGTTTGAGTTTCTTGACGTCAACGTAGGAGAGGATGTGCTGGACGTATTCCTCAAGAACGTCGACTTTCTCGACTTTGCCCGTAGCCGGCTGCGGCTCGAACGTGCCTTCCATGACAGCTTTTTCGATGTCTTTGAGGCCCGTGTCGCTGGAGATCGGACGCGATTCTTTGCGGACGAACTTCATGCCGTTGTACTGTTTCGGGTTGTGGCTGGCCGTGATCATGATGCCGCCGTCGAGTTTGAAATGAGCCGTCGTAAAGTAGATCATTTCCGTGCCGCACTGGCCGATATCCATGACATCGCAGCCGGCTTCCGTGAGGCCGCGAACGAGTGCATCGCGGATGGACGGACCGGACAGGCGGATGTCGTGGCCGACAGCGACTTTCTTCGCGTCAAACAGGCCCGGGAAAACGCGGCCGATGCAGTAAGCGAGGTCTTCGTTGACGTCTTCCGGATAGACGCCGCGGATATCATAAGCACCGAATCCCTTGTTGCTCAGTTTCATTTACAACACTCCATTCTTTATTCTTAAAAATCGTGGCAAATGGGTCCCGGAAAAGCCTCCCCTTTCCACGGTAGGCTTTTCGATTCTTGTACTTTTATTTTATTCGCGGTTCGATGCGGTTTTTCCTTTTACTTTACGAGATTTTTTTATTGTTTTCGTGATATTTTCTCAAGACTGACTCGCAAAAGAAGAGTCATCCCGTTTTAGGATACGTTTTGTCCACCAGTACGCGATCGCGAGCGGGACGCACGAGCCGATCCAGGCCATCGGGTTGGCGAGGCACGCGCCGAGATAGCCGAGCCAACCGCAAAGGAACAGCGCGGCGAGCGTGCGCATAATGAGTTCCATGACGCCCGCGATTGTCGGGACGACGCTTTGTCCGAGTCCCTGCAGCGTAAAGCGGTAGACGAAGAGAAACGAGAGGATCCAGTAGCACGACCCGTTGACGATGAGATATTCGTGCCCGTACGCGATGACCTGATCCTGGCCGGGTCCGACGAAGAGGTACATGAGTTTCGGACCGAACAGGATAAGGAGAATCCCCGCGGTGATACTGAACGCGACGGACATGGCGCAGGCTTTGCGCACGCCTTCGATGATGCGGTGGTACTTTCTTGCTCCGTAATTCTGCGCCGTGTAGGCGGCCATGGCGAATCCGAATGACATCATCGGCATCATGGCGAGGGACTCGATTTTCTGCGACGCGGCGTACGCGGCGACGGCGACAGGACCGAGATCGTTGAGCGCGACCTGCAGGATGATCGCCCCGAGTGCAATGATTGACGTCTGAAAGCCCATCGGCAGGCCGATTTTGAGGTGCGCGAGGAGGAACTCGCGCGAAACATGCCAGTCTTCGCGGTGGATGTGGAGCGCGGGGACGCGTTTTTTGATGTAGATGACGCAGAGCAGGTCGCCGATAAATTGTGACGCGATCGTTGCAAGCGCCGCACCCGGGATGCCCCATTCGAGCACGAGGATCGCGATCGGTTCGAGAATGACATTGACCATGAGCGCCGTCGCGAGGAAAATCGTCGGCATGCGGCTGTCGCCGAGCGCGCGGATGATGTTCGTGAGTGTCTGAAGCGCCGCGAACATGATGACGCCGCCGAGGATGATCGAGATGAACGCGTACGCGCCGTCGAGGATTTCCGCCGGCGTCTGCATGACGATGAGGAGCCAGCGGCAGCCGGAGAGGCCGATGACGGTCAAAACGGCGGACTCGAGCAGCGTCAAAACGAGACACGCCGCCGCACTTTGACGCACGCCCCGTTCATCTTTTGCGCCATAGCGCTGACCCGTGTAGATCGTGATGCCCGTCGAAAAGCCGACGACAAAACCCATCATGAAAAACATGATGCTCCCCGTGCAGCCGACGGCGGCAAGCGCGTTGACGCCGAGGAATCGCCCGACGAGAAGTGTGTCAACAAAGGCATAGAGTTGCTGAAAAATATTGCCCGCGATGAGCGGCAGCGTAAAGAATAAAATAAGGCGGGCAGGCCCGCCGTGTGTGAGGTCTTTTGTCATTCGATGTACCTCGTGACAAAGGTCCGCAGGGTTTCCTGCAGGACGGTGACGTTATCCAGGAGCGCCTCGGTCTGCGGGCGCAGTTTGGTGTAGTGGAAAACGGGATGATGGCTGACGAGATAGTCCGCCGGATACGGCACGACCGCGATGCCCTGTTTCTCGAAGTTCAAAACGGAACGCTTCATATGAAACGCCGACGTCACGAGGATCGGGCGCGTGTAGCCGTGTTCGCGCAGGATTTCCGCGGAGTAGCGCGCGTTCTGCGTCGTGTTGATGCTTTTCGTCTCGACGAGGATTTTGTCGTCCGGTACGCCGAGCGAGAGGAGAATGCGCCGTGCGATGCGCGCCTCGGCGCCCGTGTCCTCGTAGACCTGCCCGCCCGAAAGGAGAATCGGGACGTCAAGTCTCCGCTGCAGGCGGACTGCCGTAAGTAAACGGTTCGCGGGGCTTGCGCAGAGCGCACCCGTCCCGTCAACGTCGGGACTGTCATTCATGGCGCCCCCGCCGAGCATGATGATGACGTCACCCTGCGGGTTTGCCGGCGGTTCATACGCGGATTCGAGCCACCCCATTGTCTTTTCGGCGACGAATCCCGTGCAGAGCAGGTAGAACGCAAATGTCAAAGCGCCGAGCATGAGCGCGGCCTGTTTTTGACGCTTTTTCCGCCAAAGCCAGACGGCGAGCGCAAAGAGCGCGACGATGAAGATGCCGGGCGGAAGAACCCAGCTCGCGCCGAATTTGAGGAAATATACCATAGATCCGAATGCCTCCGTACAAAAGAAAATGCGCAAATTCCTCTGTCAAAAAGAGGAATCCCCGCACGAATCACGAAATGATGTCATATAGCATTGTATCAAATCACTCTGGAAAAAGAAAGTAAGGAGAGTTTACTATGGCTTTTATTGAACCGAATCCGATTCAGGCAACGAAGAAGGCAGACGGCAACGGCACGATTACGATTGTGAAGCTGCTGACGGAGAAGGAGCTTGACGGCAAGAATGATATGTATGCGAAGGTCATTATCCCGCCGCTCTGTTCGATCGGTGTGCATGAGCATCACGGGAATACGGAGACGTATCATATTTTGTCGGGTACGGCGCTCTATAATGACAACGGCAAGGAAGTCACGCTCGGCGCCGGCACGACGACGTATTGCCCGGACGGCG
>CACXCC010000142.1 GCA_902766015.1 uncultured Veillonellaceae bacterium | reverse complement strand
GTTCCATACTTTCAACGGAGCACGGTCCCGCCATAATTGCAAGCTGTTTGCCGCCGACAGGAACGCCGTCAACGTCAATAATGGAATCGGCCGGATGGAATTCGCGGCTGACGAGTTTGTATTTCTCTGTGATACGAACCGTTTTTTCCACGCCGTCCATCATAATAATTTAGAGGTTGGCGATGTTCTTTTTGTCACCGATGACACCGACGATCGTGCGCTCCTCACCTTTGGAAAGATTGACTTTGAGGCCGTTTGATTCGACCTTTTTGATGACATCTTCGAGATTCTGCTGCGTTGCTTTCGGGCTCATTACAATAATCATGACAATTCCTCCTGTCCTCAACTGCTCCTACGGAGCGTCGGGCAATAGAAAAAGCCCGTCCCTATACAGGGACGAGCTTGATATTCTCGTGGTACCACCCTGCTTGCTTCTGCAAGCCACTCCGTTCGGATACTGACATATCCTAGCCTGTGATAACGGTGGCGTTCCGGCGGGGCCTACTTGACTTGACGTTCAGCCTGCTGCTCCTGAGTGTATTTCCCCTTTTTCGTGTACAGCGTCGCACCGCCCCGCTGCTCTCTTAACCATGTCCGAAGGTACTTCTCTCATTCCAAGCATTTCACTCGATATGTTGTCATCTTAACAGGTTATTTTCTATTTGTCAAGCCTGTTTCGTAAACATAGTTCCTGTTCCTGCGTACTTATCGAATTTTGATCGTCAGACTTTGATCATCGCGACTTCGTCGCAGTTCGGGAATTTCGGGCAGTCGATACATTCTTTCCAAATCTTATGCGGCAATTCTTCCTTTGTAACGGTAATAAATCCGAGTGTATGGAAAAATTCCGGCTGATACGTCAGTGTAATGAACTTTTCGACACCGAGTTTCGTGCCTTCTTCGAGGAGACGGCGTACGATTTCGGCGCCGATACCGTGACGACGATACGAGGGAGCAACGGCCATCATGCGGACTTCGGCGATGCGGTCCCAAATCATATGAAGCCCTCCGACGCCGACGACCTCCCCGTTGTCATTGACGGCAACGACAAAATCTCGCAATCCTTCATAAAGCGAGTTGCGCGAACGCATCAACATGAGTCCCTGCGCGGCATAGTCGTTGACGAGTTTTAGGATTGCCTCCACGTCGGCAAATATTGCTTTACGGTAAATCATTTTGGATCCTTCCCTTCTGAAGGCATGTCTGCACTGGGACAAACCCCGTTTAACGGGCAGCTCCCGCAGAGCGGTTTTCTTGCTTTACAAACCTTACGTCCGTGCCAAATGAGCCAATGATGCGCATCGGACCAGTCTTCCTTCGGAATGGCTTTCTGCAGTCCGAGTTCGACGTCGAGCGGTGTTTTGCCGACGGCGAGTTTTAACCGGTTCGCAACGCGGAATACATGCGTGTCAACGGCAATCGCGGGCGCGTGAAATGCGACACTCATGACGACATTGGCCGTTTTACGTCCGACACCGGGGAGTTTCTGAAGTTCCTTGAAATCAGCCGGAACTTCGCCGCCGTAGTTTTCACAGAGCATTTGACACGCCGCAAGGATGTGTTTCGCTTTCGAATGATAGAGACCGCAGTCCCGGATTTCCTCTTCGAGTCCCGTGAGTCCGAGCGCGAGGATGGCTTCCGGCGTCGCCGCCTTTTGGAATAATCGCGCCGTCGTGACATTGACTCGTTTATCCGTACATTGGGCGGAGAGGATGACGGCAATCAACAGTTCAAACGGATTGCGGAAAATGAGCGCAGGTTTCGTCCCCCGGTAAACGTCGCGGAGGATCGCGATCTGCTGCTCGCGGATGGCTTTCGTTACACGCATAATATCAACACCAGTCATAAAGTCAAAAATATAGAAGAAAACAGCCGTATCGCGGCAGGATACGGCTGTCTGCTTACATCAAATAGGAAAGGCGGATCAGTTCGTCAAGCTGCGAATCGGAGCCGGAATACGGCCGCCGCGGGCGATAAATGCTTCCGAACTGTACTGATTGCGAACCGGGACAATCGGGCAATAGCCGAGAAGTCCGCCGAATTCGACGCGGTCACCGACTTTTTTGCCCGGAACCGGAATGACGCGAACAGCAGTCGTTTTGTTGTTGATCATACCGATTGCGGCTTCGTCCGCGATAATGCCGGAAATCGTCGCTGCCGACGTGTCACCTTCGACGGCGATCATGTCAAGTCCGACCGAGCAGACACAGGTCATGGCTTCGAGTTTTTCAATGGACAGACTGCCCTGTTCGACGGCGTTGATCATACCTTCGTCCTCGCTGACCGGGATAAAGGCTCCCGAAAGTCCGCCGACATGAGAACTTGCCATGAGACCGCCCTTTTTGACCGCGTCATTGAGAAGTGCAAGCGCAGCCGTCGTTCCCGGAGCTCCGCAGGCCTCAAGTCCCATTTCCTCGAGAATACGCGCGACACTGTCACCGACAGCCGGTGTCGGCGCGAGTGACAGGTCAATGATACCGAACGGGACACCGAGTCGACGTGACGCTTCGCGCGCGACGAGCTGACCGACTCGTGTGATTTTGAATGCCGTTTTCTTGATCGTTTCGGCAACTTCCGTAAAATCGCCGTTTTTGACCCCTTCGAGGGCGTGTTTGACAACACCCGGTCCGCTGACGCCGACATTGATGACGCGGTCGCCTTCGGATACACCGTGGAACGCGCCGGCCATAAACGGATTATCTCCCGGAGCGTTGCAGAAAATGACAAGTTTGGCGCAGCCGAGCGCTTGCTGATCACGCGTGAGTTCCGCCGTGCGTTTGACGATTTCGCCCATGCGTTTGACGCAGTCCATGTTGATACCGGCTTTTGTCGAGCCGAGATTGACGGACGAGCAGACAATATCCGTCGTGGCAAGAGCCTGCGGGATCGACTCGATCAGGACGCGGTCACCGTGGGTAAAGCCCTTTTCGACGAGTGCCGAAAAACCACCGATAAAATTGACGCCGACTTCTTTACCGGCGCGGTCCAAAGCTTCGGCAACCGGGACAAACGAATCCGTCTTGCACGCGTCAGCGGCAATCGCGATCGGCGTAACCGAAATTCTTTTATGGATGATCGGAATACCGTACTGGGCTTCGATATCTTCGCCGGTCTTAACGAGAAATTCCGCCGACTTCGTGATCTTGTCATACACATTGTCACAGAACTTTTCAATGTTGGGGTGCGCACAGTCACGCAGGGAAATCCCCATCGTAATCGTGCGTACGTCCAGCTTGTTCTCCGTAATCATACGGTTTGTTTCCAATACATCTTCTGCAGTAATCAACTGAGACAGCCCTCCTTAAAATGATCGATCTTCACGGCAGCCGTTCAGATGTTGTGCGTGACGTTAAAGATTTCCTGGTTTTGGGCTTTGATGTCAAGTCCCATCTCTGCGCCCTTTTCCTTCAGGATTTTCTGGAGTTCCGGCAGTTTCATTTTGCCCGTATCGCTCATTTCCGCGATCATGACCATGTTGAAAAAGCCGTCCATAATATTCTGGTTGATATTTAAGATGTTGACCTGGTTTTCCGCGAGGACATTGCTGACCATGGCAATGATGCCGACACGGTCTTTACCGACGATCGTCACTACAAGTTTCATTCGCTAAACGCTCCTTATTTGTAAACATGATACCCTTGAATTTTCTTTCATTATAACAAGCCTCTTCCGAAAAACCAATAGTTTCGGGCAAAAAAGATCGATCGGGTAAAATGTTCTTTACATTAGGTTCTAACCATGATAAAATTATAAAACATAATAGATATGACAATGAAGCCATACAATACCCCGTGTTTTGTCAATGACGGCACGGATAGGTTGTATGGCTTTTTGCATTTATCTATTCCTGCTGTATAGTTATTGGATTAAGGGAGTGGTGGTATGGATGTTTTAAACGGTATTGTTTCCTCGATCAATGATGTTCTCTGGTCATATGTTCTCATCATTGTTCTCGTCGGATGCGGCATTGCGTTCACATTCGGCACGAAATTTGTTCAGCTTCGTTTGTTGCCGAACATGGTTCATCTGCTCACAGAAGGCGTCGGCAAAAAGACTTCAGGCGAACAGATCAGCTCGTTCCAGGCATTCTGCGTCAGTACGGCTTCCCGTGTCGGCGTCGGCAATATCGCCGGCGTCGCCATCGCGATCGTTACGGGCGGTCCGGGCGCTGTTTTCTGGATGTGGGTCATTTCGTTCTTCGGATCGGCAACGGGGTTTGTCGAGAGTACGCTCGCACAGATCTATAAACTGCCGCGCGGCAACCGCAAATTCCACGGCGGCCCTGCTTACTACATTTTAAACGGTCTTCATCAGCCGGCGATTGCAAAACTCTTTGCAATCCTCATTTCTGTCACGTTCGGTATGATTTACGTTTCCGTTCAGGCAAACACGATCGCGATTTCGACGGAAAAGGCTTTCGGCATTCCGCCGATCTTTACGGCTCTCATCCTCTGCGGATTGACGGCACTCGTTATCTGCGGCGGTATGACGCGTATCGCAAAATTCACGGAATTCCTCGTTCCGGTTATGGCCGGTCTGTATCTCCTCGTTGCCGCGATTGTCATTGTCATGCACATTGACCAGGTTCCGGCAACGCTCGCTCTTATCGTTCACGATGCCTTTGAACCGCAGGCTGCAGTCGGCGGCGGTATCGGTATGGCGATTATTACGGGTCTGAAACGAGGACTGTTCTCCAACGAAGCCGGTGAAGGTTCCGTTCCGAACGCCGCGGCAACGGCTGACGTCACTCATCCGGTCAAACAGGGCCTCGTTCAGGCTCTCGGCGTTTACGTCGATACGTGGGTTGTCTGCACCGCTACGGCATCGATCATTCTTCTCAGCGGTCAATATGTCATCGGCAGTGATGTCACGGGTATTGCCCTTGCCCAGCAGTCCCTCGCAAGCATCTTCGGACCGCTTGCTCCTTCGGCAGTCGCGATCATGATTTTCCTCTTTGCGTTCAGCTCGGTCGTCGGTAACTACTACTACGGCGAAATCAACATTGCGTTCTTCGAGTTCAAATCTCCGAAAGTCCTCAATGTTTTCCGTGCCGGCGTTGTCACGATGGTTTTCTTCGGATGCATGGCCGAACTCTCCCTCGTTTGGAACCTCGCCGACCTCTTTATGGCGTTCCTCTGCCTGACGAACCTTTACGCCGTTATCCGTCTTTATCCGCTGGCAAGCACGGCTCTTAAAGATTATGTGGCGCAGCGCAAAGCCGGTAAGGATCCGGTTTTCGATCCGAGTATCCTGAAAACGCAGGACGGCATCGTTGCTTGGGAAAAACCGTCGGATAAAGAAAATTGACATTATGTCCGATTCTATGTTATAATATTTCGTGTTAACGACACATCGTCGTTTTGCCGGAGTGGCGGAATTGGCAGACGCAGCAGACTCAAAATCTGCCGCTGGCAACAGCGTATCGGTTCAAGTCCGATCTTCGGCACCATTGAAATTGATAAAGGACTGTTACAAACGTGAATTTCACGTAAGTAACAGTCCTTTTTTGTTGCCGTTATTCTTCCGCGTGCTCCTGCAGGAGTGGCGCGATTTTTT
>CACXCC010000141.1 GCA_902766015.1 uncultured Veillonellaceae bacterium | reverse complement strand
TCGAGGGTTTTCGGCAGGTGTTTGCCCGTGTGGTTGACGATGCCGTCTTTGACGGCTGTCGTGAGGTTCAGTCCTTCACCGCCGCGCTCGAGGTATTCGACGACGCGGAGGCTCTGTTCGTTGTGCGCGAAATGACCCGTGAGCTCATTCATGACGGCTTCACCCGCATGACCGAACGGCGTATGGCCGACGTCATGTCCGAGCGCGATTGCTTCCGTCAAGTCCTCATTGAGCCGCAGGGCGCGCGCGATCGTCCGCGAGATCTGCGAGACTTCGAGACTGTGCGTCATGCGCGTGCGGTAATGGTCCCCCGCAACGATGTAGACCTGTGTTTTGTGTTTGAGCCGTCGAAATGACTTCGAATGCAGGATGCGGTCCCTGTCGCGCTGAAATTTCGCGCGGAGCGGACATTCCCGCATCGGTTTCGTACGCCGTGCTTCGCGGCTCTTTGCCGCCTGCGGCGCAAGGTTTTGATACTCGAGTTCTTCGGTGTGTTCACGAACGGTCATCGTCGTCCTCCTTTCCGTCATCCCGGTTGTTCTACTAATATAATTAGGTACGAACGGCCGAAAATCCTGCTTTTTCCGCATGTCTTCATTTGCGATAGCCATGATTTTGCGTTATGATAGAGAAAAACTGCGGAGGTTCCCATGAAAAAGTCATGTATCCTTTTCTTTTGTCTGCTGCTCCTGCTGACGTCAGCGGCGGCGGCCTCGCCGGCTCTTCCCGGTGAAAAACTCCTGATGTCTTCCTCGCTCGCCGAATCCGACCGTCCCGTTGTCTCGGCCGAGTCAAGTAAATATGACGCCGAAAGCGGGCGCTATACCTTGCGCGGCAAAGTGCGCATTCAGATCGGTACGCGCCTCATTACGACCGATTATGCCCAGATCAGCCGTACGTCGGACCGGATCTGGACGCAGGGACATACGCGTCTGCAGGACGGCGAGCTGCTGTTTGACGGTGACGCGCTCTACATGGATCTCGCGAAAGATACGGCGTGGTTTTTCGGCCGCCGTTGCGGACTCGACCGTCCCGGGCTCGCGATTCACGCGGACACGCTGAGTTACGCGTGGGACGATCAACTCGCGGTATTTGGCGGTCACGTTCTCTACCTCGAGGACGGCCGCGAAAAAGCCGCCGACCATCTCGAATACGATCTCGAACACGAACGCATCCGCTGATCTGCGGCAAGAACGAAAGATGTCATCATAAACGCACGAGTTACACGCAAAAGCCATCCCCGGCTGAATAAGCCCGCAAACAGCACGCAAAAAAAGCCATCCCCCGTCTTTTGACGGTAAGGATGGCTTTTCTTATGTTGACTCTATTGATTTCACGCGAGGACGATCTTCGTGAAGTCGGCAACGTTGTGCGAAATGAGGAGATCGATCGCGAGGAGCAGTCCGAGGCGGTTGTTGCGGACCGCTTCGTCTTTGTCCATGACCATGACCTGATCAAAGAACGCACTGATCGGCTGCTGCAGTTTGGCGAGTGCTTCGATGGCTCCCGGATAATTTTTGTCTTCAACACAGCCGTTGACTTTTGCGGCGGCTTCTTCGCAGGCGGAGAAGAGGTCCATTTCGGCCTGTTCCTTGAGGAGGATCGGATTGACATGATAGTCCGAGGCTTTCTTCGCGAGGTTGCTGACGCGGACAAAGGCCTGAACGGCACGTTCGGCGCCCGGTTCCTTGACGAAATCGTTGACGGCTTTCGCGCGCAGTTCGACACCGTAAAGGTCACTGACCTGCGGCAGGACGCTGTCAATGACGTCATAACGGATGCCTTCGTCGTTGAGGACGTTTTTGAGGCGCAGACGCATGAAGTCCGCGACTTCCCGCTGCAGTTTCGCGCGCTGTTTTTCGTCCGTGATGCCGTAGAGATCCATGGATTTGTCCACGACGCGGGAGAGATCAAGCGTGTACTGCGCTTCGATCATCATGTTGACGAGGCCGAGAGCCTGACGGCGAAGGGCGAACGGATCCTGCGAACCCGTCGGGATCTTGCCGCGGCTGAACGTGCCGACGATCGTGTCGATTTTGTCCGCCATGCTGACGATACGGCCTGCCGGGGTCTGCGGCTGATTGTCACCGGCGAAACGCGGCATATAATGTTCGTCAATGGCGAGGGCGACCTGTTCGCATTCGCCGTCGAGACGCGCGTATTCGCGTCCCATGATGCCCTGCAGTTCCGTAAACTCGGTGACCATGCCCGTTACGAGGTCCGCTTTGCAGAGGAAAGCGGCGCGGCGTGCGTGTTTGCGCGTTTTGTCAAAAGCGCAGAGTTCCGTAGACAGGAAGTCGGCGAGTTCGACGAGACGTTCGGATTTTTCGTACATCGTGCCGAGGCCCTGCTGGAAAACGACGGTCTTCAGTTTTTCGCGGTGCTGTTCGAGCGATTTTTTGCGGTCTTCGTCAAAGAAGAACTGCGCATCGGCGAGACGGGCGCGCAGAACGCGTTCGTTGCCGTGCTGGACGACGTCAAGATATTCTTTGCCGCCGTTGCGGACCGTGATGAAGAGCGGCATGAGTTTGCCTTCGGCGTCGAGCATCGGGAAATAACGCTGATGATCGCGCATCGGCGTGATGACGGCTTCAGCCGGGAGCTCGAGGTATTTGTCCTCGAAACGGCCGCAGAGTGCCGTCGGGTATTCGACGAGGTAGAGAACTTCTTCGAGGAGGTCTTCGGTGATCTGGGCAACGCCGCCGTTTTCTTTCGCGACTGCCTCGATCTGGTCGCGGATGATCGCTTTGCGTTTTTCCTGATCGACGATGACGAACTGTTCTTCGCAGGCCGTTTCGTAGCTGTCTGCATCCGGGATCGCAAAGTCACCCTGCGACAGGAAACGATGGCCGCGCGAGGTGCGTCCGGATTTGACGGTCGCCACTTCGAACGGGATGACGTCAGAGCCGTAAAGCGCGACGATCCAGCGGATCGGGCGGATGTATTTGAATTCGAGGTCGCCCCAGCGCATGTTGTTCGGGAAGTTCAGGCCGCAGATGAGGTCCGGGAGGATCGTCTGCAGGAGTTTTTCCGTGGCCTGTCCTTTTTCGTGGATCATGGCGTAGACGTAACCGTCTTTTTCGACGAGGTCTTCCGGCGCGACTTTCTGGCCGCGGGCAAATCCCTGTGCCGCGCGGGTCGGTTTATGGTCGGCGTCAAACGCGATGGCGACGGAAGGTCCGCGGTTTTCTTTGGAGATGTCAGCCTGCTGTTCTTCGAGTCCCTTGACGAGCAGTGCCGTGCGGCGCGGCGTTCCGATCGTGCGGATTGACGCGAAGCCGATACGGTTTTCTTTGAATGCTTTTTCCGCGTGTTCTTTTAACTGCGCGAGCGTGCCCGGCATGACGTGGGCCGGGATTTCTTCCGTTCCGATTTCGAGTAATAAGTCTTTGCTCATGCTTTCTTCTCCCCTCTGTGCAGCATCGGATAACCGAGTTCTTCGCGCTGTTTCAGATAGCATTCGGCGCAAAGACGGGCCAGTTTGCGGACGCGTCCGATAAATGCGGTGCGCTGCGATACGCTGATGGCGCCGCGTGCGTCAAGCAGGTTGAACGTGTGCGAGCATTTGAGTACGTAGTCGTATGCCGGATGGACGTAGCCTTTTTCGATGACGCGTACGGCTTCTTTTTCGTATTTGTCGAAGAGGTCGAAAAGGAGCGCTTCGTCGGAGAGGTCGAAGGCGTAAGCGGATTGTTCGTATTCGTTTTGATGGAAGACGTCTCCGTATGTGTAGTCGTCGGTCCACTGAACATCGTAGACGTTTTCGACGCCCTGGATGTACATGGCGAGTCGTTCGAGTCCGTACGTGATTTCGGAGGCTACGGGTTTGACGTCTTGGCTTCCGACTTGCTGGAAGTAGGTGAATTGGGTGATTTCCATGCCGTCAAGCCAGACTTCCCAGCCGAGTCCCCATGCGCCGAGGGTCGGGGATTCCCAGTTGTCTTCGACGAAGCGGATGTCGTGTTTTTTGGGGTCGATGCCGAGGCGTTCGAGGCTTTCGAGGTAGAGTTCCTGGATGTTGTCGGGCGACGGTTTCATGATGACCTGGAATTGATGATGCTGGTAAAGGCGGTTCGGGTTGTCGCCGTATCTTCCGTCAGCCGGACGGCGTGACGGTTCGACGTAGGCGATGTTCCACGGTTCGGGGCCGAGGACGCGCAGGAATGTTGACGGGTTCATGGTGCCGGCGCCTTTTTCTACGTCGTATGGTTCTCCTAAGATGCAGCCCTGTTCGGACCAGAATTTTTGCAGGGCCAGGACGATTTCCTGGAATTTCATTGAAACAGCTCCTCTTTTGTCTATTTGTTGCAGGTACGAAAAAAGTCCCGCCCCTGCAACGTTGTCGTTACAGGGACGAGACTGTGTTTTTGTCCCGCGGTTCCACCCTGATTGGTTCTGTTTTGAGAACCCGCTTGGTTTGGTTTGTTTTGCTCCAAAGTGCCTTTCGTGTCGGTGGCTGCCTTGCACTGTCGCAGTCTCGCTGAGGGTGACACTACTCTTCTTTTTCATTGCTTGTGTTTTAGTCTAGCAAAGGATGCGGGAAAAGTCAACTGCTAAAGCTTCGGTTGCGAGGCGGGATGAGGGGTTTGGTAACGAGACGGGATGAGGGTTTCGATAACTCGACGGGACGGTGAGACTGACACTGCCTTAATGCTGCAGCCTAAAAGGGGACCGCTTTTGCTGATTCGGTCGCCAAAATCAAACCGCTTCGCTTAAACAATTTTGGCTCCCTGCAAAAGCGGTCCCCTTTTTTACGGCTGCTTACGCAAAATCGGCAGTGTCAGTCTCACCGTCCCTTACGTTTCGATTTTCATGTCATTTCAACCGCCAATTCAAACCGCTGCGCTTAAACAATTTCGGCTCGTTGCGAAAACGAATCCCTTTCTTTACGGCTGCTTACGCAAAATCGGCATCATCGGCCGTGCCGTCCCTCTTGTTTCGATTCTCATGTCAATATCGGTTCCTTGGAACCCATCCCTTACGTTTTCCTTCAATAAAATATTTATTTCACTCTACTGCTTTACGACAAATCTGCAAAAAATATTTGTGGACGCGAAAATCATCCGTTAGTTCGGGATGAAATGACGTAACCAGGATGTTGTTCTGTCTTGCTGCGATGATGCGGCCGTTGTAGGTCGCGAGGATTTTGACTTTGGAGCCGGCGCCGGTGATGAAGGGTGCGCGGATGAAGACGAGGGGGATTTTGTTTTGCGGGTCGATTTCGGGGATGAGGAGGTCGGTGCGGAAGCTGTCGATTTGTCTTCCGTAGGCGTTGCGGCGGACGATGATGTCGATGACGTCAAGGTACGGCGTTTCTGCTTCGATTTCGTTTGCGAGGAGGATGAGTCCGGCGCAGGTTCCCCAGGTCGGGAGTCCGGCGGTTATTTTTTGACGCAGGGGCTTTATGAGGTCGGTTTCGCGTAGGAGTTTGCCGATGGCGGTGGATTCGCCGCCCGGGATGATGAGTCCCGCGAGGTTTTGTAGGTCTTTGGCTTCGCGGACGCGTTTGGTTTTGACGCCGAGTTTTGTGAGTGATGCGATGTGTTCGCGAAATCCGCCCTGCATGGCGAGGACGCCGATGGTTAAGGTTTTTTCCATGTGTTACCAGCCTCGTTTTGCGAGTCGGTCTTCCTGCGGGATGTCGCTGACGTTGATTCCGACCATGGCTTCGCCGAGGTTTTCGGAGACGGCGGCGAGTTTTTCGGGGTCGTCGTAGTAGGTGACGGCTTCGACGATGGCTTTGGCACGTTTGGCGGGGTCGCCGGATTTGAAGATTCCGGAGCCGACGAATACGCCGTCGGAGCCGAGTTGCATCATGAGGGCGGCGTCTGCCGGGGTGGCGATTCCGCCTGCTGCGAAGTTGACGACCGGAAGTTTGCCGTTGTCATGGACGTATCGGACGAGGTCGTACGGGGCGCCGTATTCTTTGGCGATGGACATGAGTTCCATGGGATCGGCGGACCGGACGCGGCGGATTCCGTTATTCATGGTGCGCATATGACGGACTGCTTCGATGACGTCACCGGTTCCGGCTTCTCCTTTTGTGCGGATCATGGATGCGCCTTCTCCGATGCGGCGAAGGGCTTCGCCGAGGTTGCGGGCGCCGCAGACGAACGGGACTTTGAATGCGTGTTTGTCGATGTGGTTGACGTCATCGGCGGGCGTCAGGACTTCGGATTCGTCGATGTAGTCGATGCTGATGGCCTGAAGGATTTGGGCTTCGACGAAGTGGCCGATGCGGACTTTTGCCATGACGGGGATGGAGACGGCTTTTTGGATTTCTTTGATCATTTTCGGGTCGGACATGCGGGCGACGCCGCCTTCTTTGCGGATGTCAGCCGGGACGCGTTCGAGGGCCATGACGGCGCAGGCGCCGGCTTTTTCGGCGATTTTGGCCTGTTCCGGGTTGGTGACGTCCATGATGACGCCGCCTTTGAGCATCTGTGCCAGATTTTTGTTGAGTTCATATTGCTGTTCCATGTGAAAAACCCCTTTACTTGATACAGGAATACCATTACAATGGATTGTATCATAACAATTATGACAATCCTTCGTAAATTTGACCTATTATAGCAGGGGGGTTTACATATGACAAGCGAACGGGCACAATTTGACGCTTTTGTGTCGATACAACTGACAAAGGGCAAAACGCCGCTCTATGCGCAGCTCGCGGATGCGATTCTGGAAAAAATTGACACGGGCGTTTTGGCGCCGGGGTATCCCCTGCCGCCCGTGCGTCAACTGGCGAAGGTTCTCGGTGTCAATCCCGGGACGGTCGTGCGCGCGTATAAGGAGCTTGAGCAGGGCGGGCGTGTCATTTCGCGTCAGGGTTCGGGAAGTGTCGTCGCGGAGCGTCAGATTGCCGTGGACAGTGAGCCGCGCGATTTGTCGTCACTGGAGGAGATTACGAATCCGGAGTATGAGGCGGAGGCCGAGAGCGGCGCGGTGAATATGCGCAGTATTTCGCTGAATCCGGATGTCGTGTCGATCCGTCAGTTTCGCGGAATTTTGAGTGATGTGCTGGACCGCGACGGTGCGCGCGCGTTTTCGTATACGACGAGTCAGGGATTTCTGCCGCTGCGTGAGTCGATTGCCGCATATCTGGAAAACTACGGGGTCAAGGCGGATCCGGCGCAGATTCAGATTATTTCGGGTGCGCAGCAGGGCATTGACATTGCGGCGCGTGCGTTACTCAATCGCGGGGATACGGTGATGACGGAATCGCCGACGTATCCCGGCGCGATTGCGGCATTTCGTGCCCGCGGGGCACAGATGATCGGGATTCCGATGACGCCCGACGGTATAGACCTGACGTCATTTGAGGCGCATCTGCGCAGGTTCCGCCCCCGCCTCGTGTATCTCATGCCGAATATCCAAAATCCGACGGGTTATTCGTACAGTCTCGCCGCGCGTCAGCGCATTATGGGCCTGCTCCGGTTTTATGACGCGTGGCTGCTCGAGGACGATTATATGCGCGAACTCACGTATGACAAGGACGCACTCGCCCCGCTCAAGGCGCTCGACCGCGATGACCGCGTCATTTATCTCAAAAGTTTTTCGAAGATCTTTATGCCGGGGCTGCGTCTCGCATTTCTCTGTCTGCCGCAGGCGCTTCTCGCGCGGTTTCGCAGTGTCAAGAGACTGACGGATATCGCGACGTCGGGACTGACGCAGCGCGTGTTTGACCTCTATCTGCGCCGCAATCTCTGGCCCGCGCATGTCGCGAATCTGCGGCGCGTCTACGGTACACAGTTCCGGTACACCGAGCGGCGGCTCGAAGAGATTCTCCCGTCTGACGCAACGATGACGCATCCGGACGGCGGATTGTCGTTCTGGATTACCCTGCCGCCGAATGTTGACGCCGCGGCGTTCTGCGCGGAAGCGGCAAAGCGCGGTCTTCTCCTCGCGGACGGGAGTCCGTTTTATCCGCACGGCACAGATCGCGGACATATCCGCCTCAGCCATTCGACGCTGACACTCCAACAGGTCGAAAGCGGACTGAGCATTCTGCAGCAGACGCTCGCGCGGTTTTCGTGAGCGATCGCCGCAACATTTGACGCAAAAAGAACCGGTTTATCCGCGTCGGTACGGATAAACCGGTTCTTTTCGTATCAATTTTATTTTTCCGGCCACGGCTGTGCGAACGAGTACGCGCCGCGCCAGACGATGTCGCGGTAACGCGCGCGGTCGGTCGCGCCTTCCGTGTTGATGCAGAGGACGACGGAGTTTTCGTTGATGCCGAGATGATCTGCGATCGTTTTGTTTTCGGAGCGGAGAAGCATACCGAGAACGGCTCCGACACCCGCCGCGCCGCTTTCGCCGGCGATGATTCGCGGATCGTCCCCTTCCGGCGCGCCGAGCATACGCATTGCGTCGGCTGACGTATAGTCCTCACAGGTCAGGGCATAATCCGCGTTGTGCGAGAGGATTTTCCACGCGAGGCTGCACGGTTCGCCGCACGCGAGTCCCGCCATGATCGTATCCATGCGGCCCTTGACGCCGTGGAGACGCCCGTCGTTTTTCTTTGCCGTGCGGAAAATGCAGCCCGCTTTATCCGGCTCGACGACCGTGATGACGGGTTTTTGACGTTCGGGATACGCGTTGGCGAGCGCAGCCGCGATCGATGCCGCCATGGACCCGACACCGGCCTGAAGGAAAATATGCGTCGGACGTTCCGGGAGCTGCTCGAGGAGTTCGGACGCGATCGTGCCGTAACCCGTGATGATCTGACCCGGGATTTCCTCGTAGCCCGGCCACGCCGTGTCCTGTACGAGGACCCAGCCGTTCGTTTTCGCGCGGTTTGCTGCGAGGCGCACCGTGTCATCGTAGTTGCGGTCCGAAACGGTGACTTTTGCACCCTCGGCGCGGATATTTTCAACGCGCGCTCTGCGGCTCCCCTGCGGCATATAAATAACGGCGTGCTGTTTGAGTTCGCGGGCCGTCCACGCGACGCCGCGTCCGTGGTTCCCGTCTGTCGCCGTGATGAACGTGATATCCCCGCACGCCTCACGGAATTCGGGCGAAACGAGCGTCTCGTAGCTGAATTTTGACATATCCGTATGCGTATGTTCCATGAGGTAGCGCCCGATGGCATAACTGCCGCCGAGAACTTTGAACGCATTGAGCCCGAAACGCGACGACTCGTCCTTGACGAGCAGTTTTTTGACGCCGCAGACCGCGGCGAGGTGTTTGAGGTCAACGAGCGGTGTCACCGCATACTGCGGGAATGACATATGGAACTTGCGCGCCGTCTCCATTGCCTGCGGATCGAGCAGTCCCATCATCTCGCGATTTTTTCGTCCCGGAATAAACGTCAGCTGCATAAGAGCCACCCCTTTCGAATCTCATTTCTGTTCTGCCTTGAATGCATGAAAACTATGCTTATACTGTATTATTCGCCGCAAAAGAAAAATACCCTGCCTCGGCCGAAGCCCTGACAGGGTATTTTTTTCGAAAATTTTGCGAATGATCACATACCGACCTGTTCGATGAACGCCCAAGACCGCATCGGATGGCCGAGCAGTTCCTGAAGGTAGAGTTTTAGGAGATATTCCGCGCGCACGAGGTTGGCTTTGCTGACGGAGGAAAACGCCGGGTTCTGCCAATCGAGCGTCCGCAGTTCGCGGATAAACTCACGCAGACCCGTGGGGAACGGATGCGCCCCTTCCGGATGACAGTCACGACAAATGACGCCGCCCTCGGCGGACTGAAAGAATGCGTCGCCCTCAATCGGTCTCCCGCATCGCACGCAAGCGTCATACTGCAACTGCAGTCCCGTAAACTCCATGAGCTGATAAGCCGCGGCGAGCGCCGTGATGCGCGGATTGCGCGTTTCAAACGCCTGCAGGATGAGGAGCGTCCGGTCAAACATATCCGGTTCCGGCTGACCCTCGGGCAGGAATTCGCGCAGGAATTCCGCGATAAATCCGCCGTAAGCCATCGTAACGAGGTCCTCGGTCAGCTTATGCGGGTACGAGACGAGTGTACATTGACGCACGGTGTCGACGCGTTTCCCCTCCGCGAGCTGCGCGTCAACGACGGCGAAAATCTGCATCGCGGCCGCAAGAGGACTGCGCGGACGCCGCGATCCGAATGCCGCGGCTTTGACGAGTCCGCGTTCGCGCGTAAAGAGTGTCACCATCCGATCCGCGTTGCCCCAGTTTTTCGCGCCGATGACAACGGCGGGCGTCTGATACGCACTCATGACCGGTTTCCTTTTGACGCATCGGTTGACGCGTCAATCCCTGCCGGTGCGCCTTGTGCCGCGGTTTTTCCGTCCGATTTTTTACCGTCCGGCAACGCCTCGGGATTGACCGTCAGAGCCGCTCCTTCCGTACTGCGTTGCGGCATAACCGCCCCGGCCGTGAGAAGATACTGCAGGGCCGACTCACTGCTGATGTCGAGATACGTCACGTCACTGCGTTTGACGAAGAGATTCGTTCCCGACGTCATGTTGAGGCTCCACGGCACGAACACGCAGACGTAGTCGTCGCCGAGCTTTTCCTTCAGCGTTTCCGGCACGTCCGCCATGATAAAACCGAGTGCTTTCGACTGATGGAACGGCACGAGCACGACGTGGTTGAACATGCTGTTCGACTCAAACACCGCCGTCGAGAGATGCTTGACGCTGTTATAGATGAATTTGACGACCGGGATTTTGTCGACGAGGTCTTCGACATGCGCGATGATTTTGCGCATCGCCCACGTCGAGGACAGCCAGCCCGTCAGATAAATGACGAGCAGCACCGTGATGATGCCCATTCCCGGGAAATAAAACGGCAGATGCCGCCCGAGGACGACTTCCGTCAAATTCAGCGTCCACATAATGACCATGACGGTGATCGCGATCGGAACGATCAAAATCAGGCCGTTGATAAAGCGGCGGGAAACGCGTCGGGAAAACGAGCGCTTTTTCCCCTCGCGCTTCGTCCGCAGATCCTGCGTCAATTGTCGCCGCCGAAACCGAACTGATGCAGGACGCTGTCGCGGTCACGCCAGTCTTTTTTGACCTTGACCCAAAGGTCGAGGTAGACTTTCGTCCCGAGCAGTCCTTCAATATCCGTGCGGGAAAGGGCGCCGATCTCTTTCAGCATCGCGCCTTTCGCGCCGATGATGATGCCCTTCTGCGAATCGCGCTCGACGTAAATCGTCGCGCGGATGTATGTGTCGCCGTTGTCGCGCGTCTTCATCTCGTCCGTCTCAACGGCAATGGCATGCGGTACTTCGTCATGCGTGAGCTGCAGGATTTTTTCGCGGACGAGCTCGGCGACAATGAGGCGTTCCGGCTGATCCGTGATCATATCTTCCGGATAGTACTGAGGTCCCTCCGGGATATATTTTTTGACTTCCGTAAGCAGCGCGTCGAGGTTGATTTCCTTCTTTGCCGCGATCGGCACGACGCCCGCGAACGGATAATGTTCGGCGTAGCGAGAGATGATCGGCAGCGATTCTTCCTTATTAATGAGGTCAATCTTGTTGACAACGAGGATTACCGGCTTGCTCGTCGCCTGCAGTCGCTCGAGGATGTAGAGTTCGCCCGGTCCGAGTTCCTGCGTCGCGTCAACGACGAACAGGATCGCGTCAACTTCCTTCAGCGTATTTTCGGCCGATTTGACCATGTATTCCCCGAGTTTGTGGCGCGGCTTGTGGATGCCCGGCGTATCGAGGAAGACGATCTGCGCGTCCGGCTGCGTCAAAATGCAGAGAATCCGGTTGCGCGTCGTCTGCGGTTTGTCGCTCATGATCGCGATTTTTTCGCCGATGAGCGTATTGATGAGGGTCGATTTGCCGACGTTCGGACGGCCGATGACGGCAATGAACCCGGATTTATGTGTCGTGTTCTGGTCCATAACTTACTCCTTTATTTATTCGCGCGGGATACCCAGCTTTTCCATGACGAAACGCTGCTCCGCTTCCATTTCTTCGCGGTCGGCCTCCTCCATGTGATCGTAGCCCAGGAGATGCAGCATGCCGTGTACGGTCAAAAACGCGATTTCGCGTTTGACACTGTGGCCGTAATCCGCCGCCTGCTCACGCGCCCGTTCCACGGAAATGACGAGGTCACCGAGGATATTGATATCCGGTCCGTCCTCGATCTCCGGCTCTTCGCTTTCGTTCAGCGCGAACGAAAGGACGTCGGTCGGACGGTCGATATGGCGGTATTCCCGGTTAAGTTCGTGGATATACGCATTATCCGTCAACGTGACACTGACTTCGCCGTTTTCGACGCCGTAAAGCTCGCCGACTTTCTCCGCGGCGCGCGTCACATTGTCGACGATCTCCTGGGGGATCTCGAGGTCTTCCGGATAATTGCTGATGATGACATTCATGCTTTCTGTTCTCCCTGTTTCTTTGCTTCCCAGGCGTCATAAGCCTCGACGATGCGCGTTACGACATCGTGGCGGATGACGTCAAGTGCCTGCAGGCGCACGATCGCGATGCCTTTGACATCCGCGAGGACGGTCGATGCTTCGTTGAGTCCCGACATGACGCCGCGCGGCAGGTCAATCTGTCCCGGATCGCCCGTGACAACCATGCGCGAGCCGAACCCCAGACGCGTCAAAAACATCTTCATCTGCTTGCCCGTCGTATTCTGCGCCTCGTCGAGGATGACAAAGGCGTTTTCGAGCGTGCGTCCGCGCATATAGGCGAGCGGCGCGATCTCGATGATGCCTTTCGCCATGAGTTTCTGGTACGTATCCATGCCGAGAATGTCCTGCAGCGCGTCATACAGCGGACGCAGGTACGGATCGACTTTTTCCTGCAGATCTCCGGGCAGGAAACCGAGCCGTTCGCCGGCTTCGACGGCAGGACGCGTCAAAATAATCTTTTTGATCTCCTTGTTCCGCAGTGCCGCGACGGCCATGACAACGGCGAGATACGTCTTGCCCGTGCCTGCAGGGCCGATGCCGAACGTAATGGAGTTGTGCCGGATCGCGTCAAGATAGCGCCGCTGACCGAGCGTTTTCGGCCGCACGTACCGCCCGCGTGACGTCACGAGGATCGTATCACCGAACAGCGTATGCAGTTCGTCACCCTTGCCCTTCTTGACGAGATCGATCCCGTAACGCACTTCGTGCATCGTGATGACGGATCCCTGACGGTAAAGATACTGCAGTTCCTCCACGACCTGCGCGGCCTGCATGACGACACGGGCCTCCCCGAGGATGTCAAGCTGATCGCCGCGGCTGATGAACTGCACCGCAAACTGCTCGCGCAAAATATCCAAAAACTCATCGCGGTCCCCGAGAAGCGCGTACGCTTCCTTATGATCCTGAAAGACAATTTGTTTTTCCAATGCCTGCTGCAAAGAACTGATTCACCTGCTTCTTTCCTTAATTATCTGTTTGCATTACAAGTCTAATACTACCACAAGGTTGTAACGAAACCAATAGCAAAGGGTAAAAAATAAAAGCGGCTGCGATCCGCTTGTCTGCGAGATAGCACCGCTTTTTCGTATGATTCGTTTTACTTAAATCCATTTCTCTTAAATCGATTTAAGTAAACGAGATGAGTCACCTATCATAACAAAGTCCGACGCCGGAACAGCGAGTTTAATGTGATCACCGAGGACAGCCGGGAGCTCATCTCTCGGTACACAAAAAACACCCTCCATCCGCGCCGCAGATCGGCAAACGGAGAGAGGGTATTTCGGATTTGACGTCAGGCCGCCTTACTTCAGCCAGGCGTTGTATTTTTTGATGAGTTTGACGGGCTTGTAGGATTCTTTCGCCTTGCGCAGGCCTTCGAGGCCCATGTCTTCCTCGCGGTTGATGAGCGGGAGATGCGACCATTCGTGCGAGACATAGCCCTGATTGATCGCCGGGTAGGCGCCGCGGATATTCGGGTCGGCTTTTTCGACGTGCACGACGGCCGTATCCGTATTGAGCTGTTCGCCGAACGTAAACGCAATGACGCGTCCGTCCAGGCGGATCGCCCCGCCCTTCAGCTGATAAAAGTCAAAGTCGCGCAGGACTTCTTCCGTTGCGCGGCGTTCGTCCGCGATCCACGGGTCATCGCCGAGCGTGGCGGAACGGACGGCATACCATGCGTCAAGTTCCTTCAGGCACGCGTCAACAATATCCTTCGTGATCGGCACGTATTCGGCATCCGGATGCGCTTTACGGAACGCGTTCAGATGATTTTTCTTCGAGTGCAGCTTGCGCCCCGCGAGGCTGATGAGTTTTTCGCTTTCGTAGACGTAGTCGTAGTTGTCGCGGTCATCCTCGAGGCGGAAAATGTCGCCCGGGAAATTGCGGAGCACTTCGGCATACGACTCCTCGATATCCGAGATGAAGAGCGTCTCCCCCGTTTCCTTGAAATGCTGAACGAGTCTTGCCGTTGCTTCTTCCATTCTTTCCGGTGCTCCGAACGGCTGCAGCGCCATCGGCTGACCGTCAAGGTTCGCGAGGACGAAGAGAATGTCATCCTTCTCGATCCAGCGCACGTTGTACGGCTCGCGCCACATATAGAAGTTCGTAAAGTTAAAATGGGAATTTTCGTGGTAGTTGCTGCGAAAATATCGGTCAAAAAGCGGCTTGTCCGCTTTGGTCAGTTCTTGAAAGTTAATGGTACTCACGCCCTTCGTGACAGTTGAGATTGTTTTACAACCATCATTATAACAGACGTGGCAAGGGGTCAACCGTAACTCAATCACACAAGATCTCTTGACCGGCGCAACTGTTTCAGTTTCTTTTCAGACTCAACGATTACCATAGAAAGCGTAGACATTCTTTCTCGAATTCTCTTCAACACCCGAATCGGAAGAGCCGCGCGGTAACCCCATACCGCGCGGCTCTTTCGTGTTTTATGACAGTCAAAGTCCGCCGGGCACCCACATACCGTGAACGCCTGGGATGTATCGACAGAAAGAAAAAGGCACAGTCAACCTGCGGAAAACCGCAGACGGACTGTGCCTGCTTTGTATCAACGATTCAATACGGGATTGACCTCAGGCCGACGCATGACGCGCGATTTCCGCCATGAGCTCCGCGACGCCGATATTCGCATGCGTGCTGACGCGGAGCGTTTTCCGCCCGGATGCTTCCTGAACGGCCGCGGCGATTTCCCGGCCTTCGTCGGGCAGTTCGTCAATACAGCTGACCACGGGGATGACGACGGCGCCGGCTTTGCGCAGACGGTTCATCCATGCCAGTTCGAGTTCCATGGACGCGTTAGGAACGAGAACGATCGCGATATCCGTTCCGGCCGCGGTTTCTTTCGTCTGCTGTTCCGACGGTTTTCTGATGTCGTCAAAACCGATTGTATCCATAAACGTTACCGGTCCCAGTCCGCGGATTTCTGCGGCGCGGAAAACCGGATCCGTGACTTTTCCGGATGCCAATGCTTTTTCCTGACTCATGAGCGCGTAAACGAGCGAGGATTTCCCGCTGTTGCGCTTGCCGAACACACCGATACGAAGCCGTTTTGCCTGCGGCATACCTGCTGATGACATGATGTCACGCCCTTTCCAATGTTGATAAAACCGATATCCTTATTTTACACCCGTCCCGCAGGATTGTACAAGTATTTCCGTACGCAAGTACGTCAAAAGAAAAAATTTCCTGATGAAACGAAAGAATATCGTATGCAAAATCAGAGAGACTGTTGTATAATTAAATTTAAATCATCAAAATAACAGGAAGTGAACCTATATGGACCGTTTAACGCTGACACTCCCCGAAGCCCACGCTCTGCTTCATGAGGAAAGTCAACGTCATAATGTCGCGCGTTTCGTTGACGCCGACGAATGCCGCGAACTCATCATCTCCGAAGATACGTATGCCTACGGCGAAGCATGTCATGCGCTCTGGGACTCCGATCTGCGCTGCAGCAACTGCTCGAGTTATAAAGCCTGCCACGCCCGGCATTCGCAGAAAAAAGTCGAACGCCTCATCCAAACGATGTACGAAGTCGAGTCAAAACCCGTTGCGATCATCACAGAGGACGGGTCGGCGATCGAGGTGTCCCTCGAACTGATCGACTGGCATCAGGCCGATGACTTCGAACTCGCAACCGTCCCGGAAAAGAATAACCAAAACCTGCACTTCCTGAGCAGCCACGATGTGTTGACCGGCCTGCTCGACCGCAATACGTTTTACTATACCGTCCGGCAATCGCTGATGGAGAATCCCGAGCAAAAATACCTCATGATCTCGCTGAATATCCGTCATTTTCATCTGATCAACGACCTCTACGGCCTCGAAAAAGGCAATGAGGTTTTGCTGAATTTGGCTGAAGACACGCTCGACATTATCCCCGAGGGCGTTCATGTCACGCGGCTTTTCGGCGACCAGTTTGCGATTTTCGCTCCCGATGACGGCAAAGTCACGGAGCGGCTGAACCGAATCATCGATCAGGCAAAAACAAAAGTCTACGGCGAAACGATCATCCTGCAGGTTCACGCCGGCATTTATGTCATCGATTCCCCGAACCGCCCCGTATCCGTCATGGTCGACCGTGCTAACATGGCCCGTAAATCGATCGAAAATGACATGACCACGCGCATCGCCTATTATTCGCACGATCTGCTCGATCAGGCCGTCAAACGTCAGCGGCTGATTTCGCGGTTCCCCGATGCCCTGCACAACGGCGAATTCGTCATTTATCTGCAGCCGCAGATCGACAAGACCGGCAACGTCAACTCCGCCGAGGCACTCGTGCGCTGGATCCAGGATGACGGCTCCGTGATCCCGCCCGGCGAATTCGTCCCCTGTTTTGAAGAATCGGGACAGATCGCCAAGCTCGACCGCTACATCTGGGAAACGGTTGTCAAACAGCTCAAAGCCTGGGAAGGCACGCCGCTCGAGAACGTTGCGCTTTCCGTCAATGTCTCGCCGAAAGATTTCCAATACCTGAACGTCACGGAACTCCTCGACGGACTCATCGAACAGTACGGCATCGACCGCAGCAAACTGCACGTCGAAATCACCGAAACGGCGCTCATCGAAGCCGCCGATGATGTCGACCGCATCGTCAAAGCCGGGTTCCGTCTCGAAATCGACGATTTCGGCAAAGGGTATTCGTCGCTCAATACACTCAAAAATGTCAGCGCAACAACACTCAAGATGGATATGTTTTTCCTGCGCCTGAACGAGGAAAACCGCAAGCGCGGCGATATTATCATCGATCATATCATTACCATGGGCAAACAGCTCGGTATGCAGGTCATCGCCGAAGGCGTTGAGACGAAACATCAGCAGGATCATCTCTTTTCCCACGGCTGCGATCTGCTGCAGGGCTTCCTGTTCTCGGAGCCGGTTCCGGTCGACGAGTTCGAACGGAATTATCTGGGAATCCCCGACGCGATTCGGATCTCCTGAACATGAACAAACACGCGAGAGCGCCGTCGACGGTACAAATTCGTATCGCGGCGGCGCTTTTTTGATGTTCCGGTTTCCATACTGTCCTATGTTCCCGCGATGTGGTATACTTGACGCGTATGATTGACTTGTTAAACAAACGTTACGATAGGAGGAACTTGCCTCATGTTACATATCGGATGTCATTTGTCTACGACCGGCGGATTCGAAGCGATGGGAAAAACCGCGCTTTCCATCGGCGCCGACACATTCGCCTTTTTTACCCGCAATCCGCGCGGCATGAAGGCAAAACCGATCGATCCGGATGACGCGGCGGCACTGCGGACAATACTCGAGGAGCATCATTTCGCGCCACTCGTCGCCCACGCACCTTATACGATGAATGCCTGCGCCGCCAAGCCCGAACTGCGCGAGCTCGCGCATACGATGATGAAGGACGATCTCGCGCGCATGGAGTACCTGCCCGGCAATCTCTACAATTTTCACCCCGGCAGTCATGTCAAACAGGGCGTCGAAACCGGCATTTTCTTCATCGCCGAGCTCCTCAATGACGTCATGTCACCGGATCAGCATACGACGATCCTGCTCGAAACGATGGCCGGAAAAGGCACGGAAGTCGGGCGTACCTTCGAGGAAATCCGCGCGATCATCGATAAAGTTGAGCTTTCGGACAAACTCGGCGTCTGCCTCGATACCTGCCATATTTGGGACGGCGGCTACGATGTCGCGGCGCATCTTGACGATGTTCTCGCCGAATTTGACCGCACGATCGGCATCGATCGTCTCAAAGCCGTTCATCTCAACGACAGTCTCAATCCGCTCGCCGCGCACAAAGACCGCCACGCAAAAATCGGCGCCGGAACCATCGGCTTTGACGCTCTCGCCCGCGTCACGCAGCACCCGAAACTCCGCGATCTGCCGTTCATTCTCGAAACGCCGAACGATCTCGCGGGCTACGCCGACGAAATCAAACGTCTCCGCGCGGCGTTTTCCGCCGAATAAAATGGACAAAAAGAAAGGCAGGTTTCCCCGCCCATGATAACCGTATCGGATTACACCCTCTACTGGCTGATCTTCATCAACGCCGTTGCGTTCGCCGCCTACGGCATCGACAAATACAAATCGATGCATCACAAATGGCGCACGCGCGAACGCACACTTCTCCTGCTCGCCGTCATCGGCGGCAGTGCCGGTGCGTGGATCGCCATGTACTTTTTCCGTCATAAAACGCAGCACGCCAAATTCAAATACGGCGTCCCCGTCATCCTGCTCCTGCAGCTCATCGCGCTCGGCTGGCTGCGGTAAACCGTCATAAAACCGTTCACTTTGCCGCCGAAGTCGATCTCTCGCCGGCGCTCGCTTGGACATCCTGATAGTTTTTATTTGTCGCAAGCTCACTGTCCGCGCCGAAAAATGCCTTGCCCGCTTCCTCATCCTGTTTGAGCGTATAGGTGAACCACGCCGTCATGTATGCGTCTGCCGCACGCAGCATGTCGCCGTGGTCTTTTCCTTTGCGACGGGCAAGAACTTTCGGCGTCGTGTCAGGGATCGTCGCATACGTCTTTTTCAAACTCCAAAGCGGAGCGATTCCCTGACCTTCTTTCGCGTTCGGGTCATCGGTCTTTCCCGCGTCCCATGCGCCCGTTCCCGCTGTCATAAAAATCGGCGTATTCAACTCGGAGACGTCATATCCCCATTCCTTGCCGAGAGGACCGTCATCGCCCCAAAAGAGCGATGTGGCACTTGCCGTGAAAACCGATCGGATCTGACTGCTTTCCGGGAAATTGGTCGCGGCATGAATCGCCCCGATTCCGCCCTGCGAATGACCGGCAACGCCGACGGCGTCCGCATCAACGAGCCCGTAAAGCGGACTTTCCGTGTTTTCCCCGCACGTACGAACGTACTTTAGCGTCGCCATGACTCCCTCGCCTGAGCGGGAATTATCTTCCTCGTTGCCGGCGACAATGAAGCCCCAAGATGCGAGATGACGCAAAACTTCGCGGTATTTTGACACCGGCGTTCCCGTTCCGTTCGCCATAAGGACAACCGGGAATTTCCCGTCTGACGCGTCAACCGTTTTCGGGTAGAACACTTCATACGCCTTCCAGTCTTTCCCTTCCGCGTCGGCTTTCCAATCGGCGACCTCATACGGGCCCATCGGCGTAAACCGTTTTTCAATGGCGCCGACCGGTTTAGCGTATTCGTAATAATGCGCGTTCCGATAATCGTTGATTTTCGCGAGAATGATCAGCGCGGCAAGTCCCCCGGCCGCGCCTTTTTTTACCGTCGAAGCCGCCGAAGCTTCCGCGACGGCCGGAGCCGCTGTCCACGGCAGAAAAAGACTCGCGGCAAAGACCCCCGCCGTTATTGCACCGGTAACTTTTTTATTTCGTATTTTCATATCAAATTTCCTCCGACGGCATTTTGTCATTTCCCGTGTCTTTTACCTGAAGTCATGAAACGACTCGACGTACTTGATCTTGATATCCGGGAAATAATTTCGCATGTGAACCATATTCCTTCATTTCGCTCCTATACGATATAGCATAAATTCCCCGTTTCCCTCGAAAAATCCTGCCGTCAAAAAGAAAAACCGCAGATATACCTATACGGATTATACTTTCCCAACTGCAATGATGGTTTGCATCAGGTCAATAAAAAACGCGCCCGATTTCCGGACGCGATTTTTTATGCATGAGGGAACCAATCCTTTGTCCGATTGGCGATCCGCACGAGTGTCAACATCACGGGGACTTCCGTCAAAACGCCGACTGTCGTCGCGAGCGCCGCGGGGCTGACTGTCCCGAAAAGCGCGACGGCAACGGCAACCGCCAATTCAAAGAAATTCGATGCGCCGATCATCCCCGCCGGGGCCGCAATATCATACGGCAGTTTGAGCAGTCTGCAGGCGAAATACGCAAGGAAAAAGATGAAGAATGTCTGCAGTGTGAGCGGTACGGCAATGAGCAAAATATGAAGGGGATTCTCGAGAATCACGCGGCTCTGTCCCGCAAAAATCAACACGAGCGTCAACAAAAGCCCGATCGTCGTCACGGAGTCAAATTTATGAATAAACACCGTTTCAAAATAGGCCTTTCCCCGCCGATTCGTCACGAGTATCCGCGTAAAAATGCCTCCCGCGAGCGGAATGACGACAAACAGAACGACGCTGAGGAGCAGCGTGTCAAACGGAACGGCAACATGGGAAACGCCGAGCAGGAACGTCACGGTAGGAACAAACGCGATCAAAATAATTAAATCATTTGTCGCCACCTGCATAACGGTATAAGCCGGATTTCCTTTTGTCAGCGCGCTCCAGACAAAAACCATGGCCGTACAGGGCGCAGCGCCGAGTAAAACGGCGCCCGCCAAATATTCCGTTGCCAGATCCGGCGCAATCCATCCCCGGAAAATCCCGAAAAAGAACAGTGCGGCAATCGCATACATCGAAAACGGTTTGACCAGCCAATTGACGATCCACGTCACCAGCAGTCCTTTCGGATGTTTTCCGACGTCACGGATACTGTGAAAATCGACTTTCAGCATCATCGGATAAATCATAATCCAGATCAAAACCGCCATCGGGATCGAAACGCGGGCAAACGTAAACCGGTCCAACGTTTCCGGCAGTGCCGGCGCGGCATATCCGAGCCATACGCCCGCTGCCATGCACAAAAACACCCAGACAGTCAAATATCGTTGGAAAAAATTGATCCCTGCCCCGGTTTCGTCATTTTCATAATCCTCAATTGTCACGGAAATGCCTCCTTGAAATTGAAATATAGAAATATATCTATGTTTTGGTTGGACAAAAACCGATGCCTGAACGCAACACGTTCAAAACATCGGTATCGGACTCAACCATCGGGATTAGCGGAATGGCAGATGCAGTCACGTTTTCCGGTGAAAATACGGTGCAGGGACTGTTCGAGTGCGCTGAGATATTCCGGATTCAGGGAATAATAAATATTTTTCCCTTCACGCCGGGCGCTTACGATCCCCGCTTCGATCAACACTTTCATGTCATGGGACAACGTCGGCTGTGTAATATGGAACGCCTCGAGAATCCGGCAGGCGCACAGTTCACCGCAGGAAAGCATATCGACAATCCGCAGCCGCTTCGGGTCGGAAATTGCCTTGAGCCCCTTCGCGATATCCGTATAAATCGGTTCCATTGCATCACCCGGCCTTACACATAGAAGTTTTTCTATATGTAAGGATACACCCATGTCATGCAAATGTCAACCCCGGTTTTCTCGATTCAATGGAAATCGCCTTGTTAAATGACACCGAATATGGTATCATTTTCTTGAGGTGTTGTCATGTCAAAATTCGAAAAGCTGCTGCAACGTATTCTTCGTTTAGATCAGGGTATACGTTATCAAGAAATCAAAAAAATCCTGGAATATTATGGCTACACAGCGAAAGAAACCGGCGGCGGGAGCAGCCACATTACATTTCGAAAACCGGGGCAACGCCCCATTACCGTGCCACGTCACAGTCCGATAAAAACCGTTTATGTTGAAATGGTTCGGGACATCGTACTGGCGCAACAGGAGGAAGACCAATGAGCAAATCCTTATCGGAATATATGAAATTACCTTACCGACTGGAAATCATCCCCGACAAAGCAGAAGGCGGTTTTGTTGCAAGTTATCCTGAACTCACTGGTTGCCTGACTTGCGGCGACACTTTGGACGAAGCCGTTGCCAATGCAAAAGATGCAAAAAAAGCTTGGCTGGAAGCCGCTCTCGAGGACGGACAAACGATCCCGGAACCACAGGCGCAAAAACAGTATTCGGGACAATTTAAACTCCGTATTCCGAAAACCCTGCACCGCATACTCGCAGAACACGCCAAAGAAGAAGGTATGAGCATGAATCAATATTGTTTGTATCTTCTCAGCCGTAACGATGCCCTGCATCAACTCGGTTAAATACGATGATTAACAAAACGCTCCGAGCACGACAGAAAAAACGCACGCCGTCGTTCGATGCTGTATCATAATTAGCCGGCGTTGCCAAAGCCGACAATTGATCTGCATTCACGAGGAACACGATGCAAAGCGGGTTTTCCTCCGGTTCCGTCTCGTCAAGCGGCTTAAAAATCAAATATTTTTTCGGTCTTACCGACTATGTCAAAAGCAAAATCCTGCCGCCGAAAGAAAAAGCAGCCGGACACAAAACAACCCTCACGAAACGAATCGATCGACCGTGAGGGTTATTTGCAGCAAATGATTTTGTTATTTTTCAACCTGACTCAACAGCGCCGGCAGAATTTTTAACGCCTTGAACTCGTGGACCTCGTAATCCGCCAGTCCGTCCCAAAACGCATCATGCGAAAGAATTTCGTCGAGTTCTTCCCGCTTCATCGTACGGGCAAGGATGATTCCGGCTCCCTGCCAGTCGAGATACGGCCCGACGAGCAGGAAATTTTTCTTTTCCACTTCGCCGAGGAACCAGTCGCGGTGAGCGGTAACGAGATCATGGAACTTTTCTGCAGGAACCTGATCCACTCGAATCGCAATATTGATAAGATACATTGTTTTATCTCCCTTCATTTTCATCGGCATGATATCCATGGTCTGTTGTCTGCGCAAAGACCCACTCCATCGCCGGCGTCATGTCATAGGCGTGCTGCCACGTCGAACGGTGACTGCCGCCTTTGTACATGACGAGATATTCGTGAACATTCGGTGCAAGGATTGACTCGGCCGCGGCGTTGATCTCAGTCTGCGGCAGTGTCGTGTCAATCGAGGTACGGTTTACGGGCGTTCCCGTTGCCTCGATCTGTTTCATAATGAGCGAGAGAGACGGCGCAGCGCCCGGATCGCCCTCCGAAGCGACGGCGAAAATATTCTGTTCGCCGAGCGGCGACGTAATCGCCTCGTTCCACTTGCTCGCAACGAGATACGAACCCGCGAAGAAATGCGGATACGAGACATCCATCTGGATGGACATCATGCCGCCCATCGACTGACCCGTGTTATAGATGCGGTTCGTGTCAATCGCATACTGCGAGGAAAGGCTTTCGATCAGATGAATCGTCCGGTCGAGTTCCGGTCCGTACTGGTACAGGTCATTGACGACAACCGCGTCATACTGCGGTGCGAGCACAAAGCAGGGATGATCCTCCTGCCACGAAGGTTCTGCCCACGCAATCGCGCCGCGCCCCTGCGTCAGCGTCATTTTGACTTCCGGCGAAACGGCGCCCGCGTCGTGCATGAAGACGACGAGAGGATACGACTGACTCGGATCATAATTTTTCGGTACATAGAGATTGTACGAAAGCGTTCCGCCGTCACTGTCTTTAAACGTATCCTGCACGAAATCCTCGATGACAAGCTGACGCGTATGCGTGCTGTCCATCGTTTCCGTCGGCGTATAAATCATGCCTTCCGCCGTTTTGACGAGTCCCGTCTGCGTCACTTCGGCCGAAATTACCGGTAAAGGCTGAGGATTGCCGTGGCTTCCGAGCGTCGGTCCTCCGCCGTTCATTTTTTTATGCTGACCTTTTTCCTCGGGATGCGGATCGGGCATTTGATCCGTCATCGGTGTCGGCTCGAGCGCGACAACGACATAATTGCCCGCATCGGCCGCCGTTCCCGGCTCCGCCGTCTTTGACACGTACGCCGTTTTTACCGTTCGGTCTTCGACCGTATAGTCCGATGCGTCAACCGACGCAGCCGCGATCGGCGCATCATACGTCAAAATGACATGGGAGAGCTTTTCGCCGTCCCCGTAAACCTGTGACACCGCCTCGACATCTTCGACGTGATCTGCCGCCATCGCTCCCGATGTCAAACTGAGCATAACAAGAGCCGTCAAACAGGCCGTTTTCCATGATTTCCGTTTCATAATTCGTTCCCCCGCTTTTCGACAAAGTTTTTTGACGCGTTCATCGTAGGGCAGGCGGATTAGATAATTTTTAGACGCGGATTACAATTTCCTTAATGAAACCGCTTCACTTAAAAATGATCTTTGCCAATGCCGCCACGGCGACAAAAACGGCAAAAGCCACCAGCAGCCACATCGCGGCGCGCAGGCCTCTTGTCATAAAACCGCTCCTTTCCGTTCGCGAACCGATCCGGATCCCCCGATATATGCGTAATCCTTAAACGCCGGCGCCCATGTTGAACGCTTCGCGGACCTTGTCCGGTTTTTGGACGGCCGTGCCCGGGGCATCGACGCCGCCGCAGAAAACCGTGCCTTTGAGGCTCGCTTTCTCGAAACAGTCGATCCAGCCCTGCAGTCCCGCAATGGCGCGCTCCGGGGTATAATCGCCGTCATCTGCCGCCGTCGCAAGGAAATAAATGTCGCGGAATTTATAATCCTTCGGGAACATCGGATTGAGTCGATCGATGAGCGTTTTCATCTGGCCGGACATCTCGTAATAATAAATCGGCGTTGCCCAGCAAACAACATCGGCTTCGACAACCGACTGCTCGATCGTAACGGCGTCGTCATTGATGACACAGTGACCGGTTCTCTGGCAAGCCAGGCAGCCCGTGCAGAATGCGATTTTCTTGCCGTCAAGCGTAATCTCCTCGACGTCATTGCCCGCTTTGCGCGCGCCTTCGGCAAACGCCGCGGCAAGCAGCGCCGAATTCGACCGACGGCGCAGACTCGTCGAAATGACAACAACTTTTTTACTCATGGTTCCACTCTCCTAAAATGTACAATGCATTTCGTTATTCACATACTTTTATATGTAATATTCCCCACATTGCCGTCAAATTCCTGCCGTTATAACAAAAAGCGCCCGATTGCCCGGACGCCTGCAACTATATAATCAGAATTCTTGTTAATCCTGTTCAGCCAAACGTTTTACCATGACCTTTTTCCCGCAGAACGCAACACCGTAGCACCAGACCGCATCAACCCCGAGTTCTGCAAACTCCTGACGATATGCCTTATCATGAATCTGTGCTACTGCATTTTCTGCCGCTTTCTCCATATCCCGTTCCTGCTTAACGGATTTAAATTCCATAATAATCCCGGGCAGCGACGGCTTTTTCGGGAACATAGCCAGATCGAACCGTCCGTATCCGCTTTCACGGTTTGAACGAATCCGATATTCCGCCTCGTAATACAAGGCAAAACCCAAAAGCAACCCGTGATAAAAACTTTCCGGCTGCGCCGTATCATATACGCTTACCGTTCGTTTTAATATATCCTGCAAATTGTCCTGGAATGAAGCCGCATCGCCGTTAATCACAGCCTGCATCATCTCGTAAAGCGCAATATCGCCCGTCCTCATGCCGACCCGGGACAAAACCTCGCGCCGGAAAACGCGGCGGATTTCCTGATTTGGGATCGCCAAACGATATAAACCATTCTCTTCGTCAACCGGGCCTAAACTTTTTAAATATCCGGTCATAAGAAGAACCGTATACAGCGCGTCACGATCATTCAGCAGGTCACCGTATACAACGGTTTCGTCAATTTCGGCAACGACCGGACTGCCTTCCAAAAGTCCTTTTACCTCACGCCAGCGCCGTTCATCCGCGTTCTGCAGCAGACGAGCAAGAATCCCGTTCCCGGAAGTATTAACCCAATACGGAGCGGCTTTACATCCCCGGTCAAAATAATTAATCACCGACCAGGGATTATACATGTCAATCCCCTGAAAATCGTAACCGTCATACCAACGGCGCAGTTCCGGGACGGCGTCCTCCCGGCCGCACTCCCGCGCCAATTTCCCGACTTCTGCATCCGTAAACCCGAAAACGTCCGCATAACCGCCCTCGGCAACGGTTGACACGTCCAGATTATTGAGCCCGCTGAAAATACTTTCCTTGCCGATACGCAAAATGCCCGTAATCAAGGCAAAATCAAGCGCCGAATTCGTTTTCAGCGCCGCACTGAGAAAACTGCGCATAAAGTCAATCGCATCATCATAAAACCCGTGCTCCCACGCTGCCTGAATCGGTGCGTCATATTCGTCGATCAAAAGCAGCACCGGCTTTTTCTCATGCAGGCAAAGCAGCTGTGTCAATTTTTTCAGCGAGTTACGCAGTTCCATTTCCGACGCCTCCTGCCTGCGGATACGACGGAACTCATCTTTATCCTCATCGCTGACGGCAGGATCGTCAAGCAAAAACAGGAACCGCCCGTAGAGTTCGCGCATTTCATAAGCAACGGCTTCACGAAACAGCTCGTTTGACGTCATTTTCGTTTCTTTGAGCGTCAGAAAAATAACCGACTTCGTTCCGGCCTGCGCCGTATACGATTGTCCCGCCGACGCGATGTATGTTCCGGAAAATAAATCCGCCTGCTGATCCGCATAAGCCGAATTAAAAAAGCAGTCAACCATGCTGAGCGTCAACGTCTTGCCGAAACGGCGGGGCCGGGCAAACAACGTCACTTTATTCCGTTTGTCGATGATTTCCTTCAGTAATTTCGTTTTATCGACAAAATAATAACCGTTGCTGCGTAATTCCCGGAAATCCTCAATCCCGATCGGCATTTTGTACATCGTTGTCACCCCGTTCCTGTGTTGTTATTTTAATTTTACCGCATCACGAAACGTGACACAAGAATATACTCTGTCATGACGTTATGAATTCCGGCAGCCTTATTTTTTCTTGACGATCCATTTCCCCGTACGGCGGTTGCCGACACGTTCCAGAATACCTGCTTCCTGCATTTTTTCGTGTGCGGCTGATATTCCGTTTCGACATTTGCAGAACTTCTGCGAGTTGCGCTTGAGACAATGTCGGGTCATTTAACAATAACTCGCTGATTTTATTGATGATATCAGCGACATTGGTGACATCATTAATAGTGTCGGTGTCATCAATGTCACCAATGTCATTAGTGTCAAGCCCATCATTCGCGCCATCATTTGTGTCATCAATGTCGCCGATGTCATCTTTGTCCTTGTCACCATTCGCGACATTAGTGTCATTCATGACACCATTCACGCCACTTTCCGGCATTTATGCTCTATCGAAAAAGACTCATCTGCTCGAGCGGACGAGAACAGGTCAGCGTTACCTCGCTCGTCAAAAGATCCCGCGCAAGCGACTCATCCGTCAACCAATCACGGATTTTTTCCTCGCGGATCATGACCGGCATCCGATCATGGACAGGACGCATCACGTCATTGGCTTCTTTTGTCAGGATAACAAACGCGTTCGTTCCGTCCGTCTCCGCCCGATAAAGTCCGCAAAGGAACAGCAACGAATGATCAACAGACCGAAATGTCGTTTTCTGTCTCCGCGCATCCCATTCATAAAACTGCTCCGCGGGAAGGACACAGCGATACCGCTTCAAACTGCGTGAAAACATCGGCTTTTGCGCCGCCGTCTCCTGACGTGCGTTGATGACGAGACTTCCCGTCTGCGGGTTTCGCATACCCCATTTCATCGGGATCACAGTGAATCCCCGATCTTGGATAGCAAGAGCCGGCGTCGTTTCCTGCGGACAAACATCCCCCGCAACCACCGGCTGATTCCAACCGTACCGGCGAAGCCACGCATAAACGCGTTCCCCGATGCTATATCTGCTGCACATACCAATCCTTCTTCATCATGCGGTCTCTTAATTCGGACCCTTTTTCCCGGTTCTGCCGTCACGCGATTGTCTTAATCCGTCCGCTCATAGCCGTTCTGATCATTCGGATGCCAGAGATTCGAGAGATCCGCGAGCTCATAGCCGTTCATCTTATTGATGCTCGCCAAAAAATCTTTTGTGATGTCAAACTTCATATTGACAGCTTTCGTCGTGTCCAGTACGATCTTGGCATTCTGCGCCGTTTTCAGTTTTTCGACCTGCTCGTCGGTCAGGATGAAAAACCGCGTATTACTGCGCGCCGAGGCGACAAAGCCGCCGAACGGGACGAGATGGTTTTTATTGTCGACCAGAGAATAGCCTGCGAGAATATATTTTTCCGACGGACTCGGGAGTGCCTGAATATCGTAGCGCGTGCCGTCAATAATCAGTGACATATGGTCGAGCAGTTTGACACGGCTCCCGGAGCACGAAATACGGAACCAGTGCTCATGCGAATGATTCGGATTGACATAATTCGTGTAATAAATATCCATGCCGATAATGCGGTGGCTGATAAAATCATGCGTCGAAAATGACGCGCCGCCTCCGTCCTCCGGCTCATAGGCAGTCTGTTCCGCCATACATACGCCGGCCGTCAATAACGATGCCGTAAAAACGGCAATCACGGCTTTTTTCTTCCACGTAAACACGCACATCCCTCCCGTCAAAACACTCGGATAATAAACTATTGTATTTTTATTTCGCCCTTTTATGGTATATTCTCGCTCTGAGGTCAAATTCCTCCTCTGACAGAACCGTGTCCGTTTTTTCCGCCCCCGTTCCTTTTACTTCACATACTCTCCCCAAATCGCGAGCATGCGCCGCAATACCCGTTGCGGCTCACCTTTTTCCCAGCGTTTCTCCCACGCCCCGTTATTCCAATGATCCTCGCGCAGCAACGTAGTAAACAGAACTTGACACTGAAATTCATCATAGCGGCTTACCCGATCCTCGCGAAGTCTCTCTGTTAAATCATCGGCAGACAAACTGCTCTTTCCCCAGTAATCCGAATAATTTGTCACGCCGTACCGACCCTGCCATTCCTCGATAAATCCCCATGAATGCGGATCTGACAGTATGCCTCGTACCAGATCTTCTTTTCCCATTCCCATCAAAAGCACTTCCTCTTCCGAAACATCGACAAGCGTCCCCAAAAACGCCTCCACCGCCTGCATGAGTTCCTCACGCTTCAGCAAAACTTTCAGCCAGTCCTCCGGAATCGCGTCAAAGCCGTAGGTCAGTCCGGCGAGGCTCCCCGCGATCGCGGCGACGGTGTCGGTGTCCTCGCCGAGATTGACGGCGCGTTTGACGCAGCTTTCGTAATCCGTTGTCGTCAGCAAGCACCAAAGAGCGGCTTCCAACGTGTCAACGACATAACCGCTACTCCGGATTTCCCGCTCAGGTAAGGCCGCAAACGCGTCATTATCCCGCAGACGGTCATAAATCTTCCATTCCTTACGGAACGATTCATTTGCCGACTGATAATATTCCCGCGCATGACGATAACCGAGCCATACACTTTTTCGCGGCGAACGTCCGCGCAAAAGCTGCACGGCGATACAAACATAAATCCCGCACGCGATGAGACTGCGCGGATGACGATGCGTCAGGGCCGCGATATCATGAACAAACTCCATCGCCCCCGCGGGCAAATGACTCCCGAACCGCACAAAGAGATACGGCACCAGCGGGGCAATCCGCATCAGCGCGCCGTTTCCGTTGTCCGTTTCCCGATCGCCGCCGCAAAGCAGCGGATCCGTCCCGTACTCAAAACGGGAAATCGCCCGCCTCGTCGCGCCGCCCATGTCAAACGTAACCCCCGTCGGCGTATACGCGCCCTCATTTTTCCAGCGCAAAAAACGCTCCATGAGTCCCCGGTAATCGCCGCGGCGATCCCGCGTCAGCGCCTCAAGGAGACAAAGCGTCATACTCGTGTCATCCGACCACGCCCCCGCCGGCATATCGTACGTTCCGTGCCCCCGCATCCCCGTCACCGGATTTGACTTTAGCTCCCCGCGTCCGACAAATTCCACCGGCACGCCGAGCGCGTCTCCGACCGCGTGTCCGAAAATAAGTCCCTTCACCCGTTTCGGGTCAGCCTGATATGTCATCGTGCATCATCCTTTCCGTCTCGTTATCCAACCTTTGATTCCAGTATACGATACAAAAAACGAAAAAAGGTCGCGCTGCAGGCGACAATTTTGGATTCTCACGGATTTTCCGCCACGTTGCCTCTGCACATACAGGAATCGTCCCAAAATTCCGGTGCCAATCTGACGTCGTGAATCCGTTATGACGTACAGTTCCTTCATCCGATCTGCCGCCGCAGGCAAAAGCGCCCGGTTTCCCGAGCGCTTAACATATCAAAATTGCCGTTGTCAACCAGTAATGCCGAGCAGTTCCTTCGTCCGCTCATCCGGCCGACCGCCGAAAAATTTGTCGAGAACCTGCCGAAAAACCGGGCAGGACGGATCGGCGAGCGCGAACAGCGTCATCGACGAGCGCAGCTTCAGATTGTCCGGGAACCCCATGACCTCGTCCGCGTCATTTGACGGCAGTCCGAGCAAAGCCTCGCTGATCTCGATAAGTCTCTGACGCAAAACGGGATGCGCGAGATATTCCCGCGCCTCCGCGAGGTCGCGAATGCCGTAATACTCCGCCGTCATGCTCCGTCCGAGTCCCTTGAGCTGCGGAAAAATATACCAAATCCAATGCGACCGTTTCCGCCCCGCCCGGATTTCCGCGAGCGCCGCGGCATAATCACCTTCCTGCGCCTGCAGGAACCGTTCTAAGCTCATCGATGCTTCCCCCTTTTCCAATGACGTCAACCGATCATGTTATTTTGCCGTTTCTCGGCTGAAATACTCCCGCAGTTCCGTCACGGCTGACACGTCAGACGGATTGCCCGTCCCGAGTTCGCCGCGGAAGGCGCGGGCAAGGACGGATTTTTTCATGAGGTCGATGTCCGCAAGGATTTTTTCGGCTGCCGCCGTAACACGTTGTTCGCGCGCGAGCACGGTGTCAAGGATGCGGACGATTTCGCGCTGCTCATCAATTGAACAAACTTTTATATTCGTCGCCTTAATTTTTGTCAGCGTCAATCGGGTTATGGCATTACCGGACATATTATTTATCATCATCGCTTTTACTTCCGATGAATTTAAATAATTTTTCAAATAACCAGCAATAAGTTTATCTTTTCTCGGTCGTAAAACCGCCACAGATGACAATAATGAAAAAGGCTCTTCCATCATATTTACCGTAGCGATCCCCGTAGTCGCCCCGTCTTTAATATAAAGAACATCGCCTTTTTTGACGTCACAACGAGCGTAGATTTCTTCATGAACTTCTTTGCTGACATATGTAATATTAGATAGGTCAATTCCGGATTCCTTGATATTTTTGGCAGTGACGTACATATACTCACCTTGATCGGTATTCGGCGGGCTGTGGTGAGTACCATCTGTAATTTTCTCACAGGCTTCTTTTAATGATATTTTTTTCCACGTGTCGTCCGTCACGCCATTTTCCTGCCGCCATGTTCCGGTCAATTCACCGGTAAACGCGGCGTGAAGGATCGCGGCTTTGCGGGTGGCGGTGGCGGCAAGCGCGCTTTCGACTTTGGATTTGGCGGCGTCAAGTTTTGCAAATAAATCCTTAATATGGTCTATGATATGTTTCTGTTCCTTTATCGGCGGCAACGGTATCATAAATTTATCGAACAGTGGAAAATGGCGCCTGTAGCCCAAATTAGGAATATTTAAATTGCACATGGCATAAAAAAAGAAAACAGGTAACAGATATCTCCTAGGGCGTAAAACTTTTATGCCGTCAGCGCCTTGTGCAAATATGAAATCCACGTATTTTACACACCGTGTATGGTCTCCAAATATAATAACCGGAAGATCCCCTTGAAAAGCCATACTTCTATCATCAGTAAATCCTCCGACGAGATCCTTTCCCTGATCAACAACTGGGATCAATCCCTGCGGAAGATAATCTTTTGTCTTTATTTTTCTCTTACTGTCAGTCTCGTTAATAAATGTTGACAGAATACGCACCCAGCACCAACCCTCCGGCAGTTCATACGGCCAATCCTCCTCCGGGACGAGGGCGGCGGCGAGTTTTTCTTCCGGGGTTTGTGATTTTTTCGCCATCACACTTCCTCCCCCGTCAGATTTTCGAGCTCCGCAGCGACTTCGCGCAGGAGTTTGGCGGCTTCGTCGAGCGCGTCGGCCGCTTCGCGCGCACTTTCGGCCGGGTCGGGGAGATCTTCGTAGCTGATGATCGAGTCATCCTTGATGAGTCCGAGATCGAGGCTGTCGTTTTTCGCGCGGATCTCGTCACGCGTAAAGACGCTCCAGCGCTCATCCTGCACGGCGCGGCGATCCGGGGCTTCGAACGCGGCGACAAATCCCGCGAAATCCTCTTTTGACAGCGGATGCGTTTTGCCGAACGACGGCATATTCGTGCGCAGATCGTAGAACCAGACGTCCTTCGTGTTGTCTTTGTCCTGCGTGCCGCGCGTAAAGAAGAGGACGTTCGTTTTGACGCCCTGCGCGTAGAAAATCCCCGTCGGCAGGCGCAGGATCGTGTGGACGTTGCATTTGTCCATGAGGTCGGCGCGGATCCGCGCTCCTTCGTTGTCGGCGAAAAGGACGTTATCCGGCAGGATAACGGCGGCGCGGGCTTTGCCGGTCGTTTTGAGGCTGCGGTAAATGTGCTGGAGGAAGTTGAGCTGTTTGTTGCTCGTCGTGAAGGTGAAGTCGTCGCGCGTCGCACGCTCCCCGCCCTTTTTCGTCCCGAACGGCGGATTCGTCAAAACCACATCGTAGTTTTTCAGCTGTTTGCCGAAATCGGAAAGCGTGTCGCCGAGGTAGATCGGTCCCTGAATATCATGAAGCATCGCGTTCATCAGAGCGAGACGGTGCGTATCGTGAACGAGTTCGCAGCCGGAAAATGCCTCGTTCATCTCAAAATTCGCCTCGTCCTGCGTCAGACTGTCGTAGTCATCCGTGTGCGCGCGGACATACGCGTCGGCCGCGATCATAAAGCCGAATGTTCCGCAGGCCGGGTCGTTGCATTTCTCGCCCGGCTGAGGTTTGACGAGCTTCGTCATGACGTCAATGAGGACGCGCGGCGTAAAATATTGGCCCGCGCCGGATTTTTTCTCGTTCGCGTTCTTTTCGAGCAGGCCCTCGTACATGTTGCCGAGGCCTTCCTCCTTCGCGTCAAACCAGTCGAGTT
>CACXCC010000140.1 GCA_902766015.1 uncultured Veillonellaceae bacterium | reverse complement strand
CTGAGCATAACCTGCCGGTTACCGAGTAAAGTCGAGCGGCATCAAACTGAATAAATTTGCATTCCCTGTCGGACTGCCTGTCAGTCCGGTGGGGAATTTTTTTTCTGAAAATGGGTATTTATTCGGTTGAGAAGAAACGGATGTTGACACGAACCGGGCATATTTGCTTGTGGATATACTGTGGATATCTTGTGGATAACCAATAAAACACAGTGGATAATGTGTGGATATCCGGTTGATCATTGACAGAATGGAGGTTCGGTGCGTTACATGCCTTTTCGGAAGCTCTGCAACCTGCCTCTGTTATTTCATCCTGGGCATTGAATGGGCAGAATCCCCGAAAGCCGCGTCAAATCAAGGGTTGCAGCTTCGCCCTTATACAATACTAAACAGAACAAAAAGAAAAAGATAAAACCGTATGTATCTCGGACAGACATGCGTATACGCGCGCGTGACGCGTGTGACAGTCGATCCCGTATTTGTTTCGTGTCAGCGTCGTGTCAATTTCATGTCAAATTTTTCGTGATGTCGGGTATTGACACTGACATGAGCACTCCGTATAATGCAACCGTCACGATGCATCGAGACAAAATGACCAATATTCAAATTTTTCATAAGGGAGGCCATATTATGAACTGTGAATATGGATTTTTTAATGAGTTTACGGCTTTTTTCCGTCGTCAGATCACGGAGCCGCTGTCCTGTAATGCCCGGATGCTCTGGCTGCTTTTGCTTCACCGCTCGAACGAGACGTTCTGGAACGGACCGCTTCATTTGGCGACGAAAGAGTTGTCCTGTGCACTCAATGTCTCGGAAAGCGCGTTGAACCGTGCCCGTGCCGAACTCGTTGACAAAAATTATCTGCTCTACGATGCCGCATCCAACCAGTACAGTCCCGGTCAATACCTGCTGCTTTCGGCTGTTGTACGCGGCGAAATCATCGTTTCCCGTGCCCGTGCCGGAGTGGAAAACGCCGGAACGGAACTCATGAAGGCGATGAAAGGCGGTGACAGCGCATGATGCTTTCGTTCAAGGCAGAACGTCTCTACGAAGTCCTGAAGAAACGCGGTAACGGCCTGCATCCGGAAATCTCGCTGCGCGATCCGGCGCGGATGAGTCACGGAACATTCACGGCGGCACGAAAAGAACTCATCGAGGAGGGGCTGCTCACCGTCACCTATCAGGGGCGCAAACCGTACTACGAGGTTCACATCGAGGAAGACAGCCAAATCGAAATCGGGATTGACGCAGCGGAAGAACCGGCAAGCGCATCGTTCTGCGATCTTCGGGTCAATCGACCGATGCCGCGCCTTACCGGGGCGTTTGACACCCTGTTTCACTGGTCGGACAGCATCAGCATCGCGATCGGCGGAGACATTGACCTGACGCCCGTCCCCGACTGTCCGGGCGTTGTCCGGCTCTACAGCTACAAACACCGCAAAAGTCATCTCTACCACATCGAGGAAGGCGAGGATTTTGTCACCGTCAGAGAAAAGAAGGAGGCCTGACCCATGAACGTACTCATTAATCCGGGACACGCACTTTACGGCAATCCCGATCCGGGAGCCGTCAACTATGAAGTCGATGTCACCGAAAGCGAACTTGCCTACGCGATCGGCACAAAAACGGCGGATTATCTCGAAAAAGCCGGCTGCGAAACCCGTGTCATGCAGAGTCACAATCTCGCGGGCGAAGCGCCCGAATATCCCGAAGTCATCGGGACGGCCAACGCCTGGGGCGCGGATCTCTTCGTCAGTATCCACTGCAATGCGGGCGGAGGACGCGGTGCGGAAACATTCTGTTACGATCGTTACAGCAGTGCCGTTCCCTGCGCGAAATTCATTCAGAATCAGCTGTCAGCGTCATTTCCGGACGATCCCGGTTTCCGCAACCGCGGCGTCAAATACAGCCCCGGTCTCTGTGTCCTGCGCCTCACGGAAATGCCGGCTGTGCTCGTCGAAACGGCGTTTATCGACAATCCCGAAGATGTCCGCCTGTTGATCGAAAAAACGGACGTCTTCGCCGCAGCGATCGCGCGGGGCGTCACGGATTATTGGCAGATGAAGGTACGTTCTTAACCGTTGATGAAATTCAGAAAGGAAGCGATGTATGTTACGGTTTGATTGGATTCCCGAAAAGATGTGCCCGGAAGAATTGACGGAGGGGCGGGAAAATGTTTGGTTTTATGAAATGTGGGACGCCCTGTGGAAACGGGGGCTGACATCCTATAGTACGGAACTTGAAAGTGCGATCGTCAAAGCGCGGGCGGTAACAATCCACCTGCTGCTTTCCGAGTTTGACTATCACGTGCACGGCCGCGTCGGGGAGGATCATCGACCGCTCGAAACGGATCTCCTGACGGTCAAAGAAGCAAAGATGCTGCACCGTCATTTTTCCCCGAACGCTGCCTTATCGAAGCACGCAGAACTCACAGACCTGTTGTCGCCGGCAATCGAAGCACTCAGAACCGAAGTGGTGGGCGTGTTCATTGATGAGTTCGGCATGACAAAATGGACAGCCCTGACCTATTTTCTCTTTGACATGCCGAACGATCCCGGTCCGGACGGGCGATCCCCGATGACAATCGAAGAGTTTGATGAGCGATACTGGGATTACCTGCAAAAAGGGTGGATTCAAAAGCTCCGGAATGCGAAACACGGGAAATCCGAAGGCGCGAAACGGGCGATCCGCTGGGTCCGACAGGGATGCCCGCGCGTGAATCCGAGTTATGCGTTTTAAGAGGAAAGGAAGCGAGTATGAAAACATATGAGTTAACGGTTGACGAAGTATGTCCGGATGAACTGAAGGCCGGGCGGAAACACATCTGGTTTTGTAAAATGTGGGATATTCTCCGGGAACGGGGACTGACGTCATACAGTACGCAGGTCGGGCGTGTCGTGGTAAAAGCACGAGCCGTCGTCCTTCATGTCCTGCTTGCCGAAACGGAATTCAAAATATACGGTGACGCTGCCACGAAGAGTCGTCCGCTGGAAACCGATCTGCTCGATGACGAGGAAGCCGAAGCCCTATACCATCACTTCTGCAGTGACCTCCTGCCGGATGATTTTGATAAGAAAGCCATGTTGATCCCCGTCATTGAAGCATCGCGAACTCTCGTCGTCGAGGCGCTGACGCGGACATACAGTCCGCCGAAGTTGGCAGCGATTACCTACTATGTCTTTGACAATCCGGAAGACGTCACGGAGCGCACGGACGGGACGGATGTTGACGAGAAGGGACGTCCTCTGATGACGGTAAAGGAGTTCAATCGCCGGTATTGGAGCTATATGAACGAGAACTGGAGCATCAAGCTCGGTGAGGCGCTGAGACGGAATGTCGAGGGAGCCAGGAAGGCGTTTCAGTGGATTTATGACGGGTGCCCGTGCGTGAGGGAGGGGTACGAGTTTTAAACGGTTCCGGAAGGGATACGTTACGGGTAGCAGTATGATCTCGATCAGTTCATGTTCGAACGCTTCCTGCAGAAGGGCGGGGAAGGCGACTTCAACGATACGTTCCTCCGGCTCGATCGCGAAGATATTGACGAGCTCGAAGTATTCCTAACTTCGGATATAAACGCAAAAGCACATGCTCTGCAGTTCTGCGGCAATGCGCGGCGCGCGATGGATGAGGGCGATGCGGTGTATTACTACTGTTGGGGCTGACAAAGCGGAGGTACGCAGCTCGGAAAGCTCATGCATGATATGTACTGTGAAAACGCCGATGACATGTTTTATCCGGTACTGGCCGAGCGTGTCCGGTTTTTGAAGACGAATGAACACGGGGTGAGTAAGATG
>CACXCC010000139.1 GCA_902766015.1 uncultured Veillonellaceae bacterium | reverse complement strand
TCAGCATCGCTTCATACGACTCTACGCCGAAATGCGCGCGCGTCAACGCATAGTAACGCTCGGCATTTGACGCGTTCAGGCTGATCGATATCGTGTCAAGCAGTCCGTCAAAACGGCTTGCGATCTCCGCACCCGGATACTGCAGTTCCGCAAGGCCGTTCGTGTTGAGCCGCGTCGGCAGATCCGGATGATTCGTCTTGACATAACGCAGCAGCGTCACCAGATCATCGAGGCGCATCGTCGGCTCACCGAAACCACAGAACACGACTTCCTTGATATAATTCCACGGAACGGCATCAAACTCACGCTCAACTTCCTCGACAGACGGTTCCCGTTTCAGCCAAAGCGTTGAACTCTCCGCCATATGTTTCTTTTGACGCAGGCAGAACGTGCAGGCGCAGTTACAGCGGTTCGTGATATTGACATACAAATTGCGTTTGCCTTCCGGCTGTTCTTTCAGGCTTTCATCCAGCGGCAGATAACGGCCGCCTTTATGCGTAGCATAAACGATCATACAAACATCTCCTAACATCGGAACTGCTGCTTTTACCGCAGTTCCGTCAAAAATTCCTCAAACGGCAGACCGTAATTCCACGGCAGATCCAGTTCGACGGCATAACTGAGACATTTGCCGATAAAATCCGCAGCTTTGTGCACGGAAGGCGCCAAAGCTTCCCCGTTTAGCAGTCCGGCCCCGACGATCGCCGCAAAGGCATCGCCGCTTCCGGAACGGTCACCGCCGACTTTTTCCGTGCAGATAAACTCACCCTGCCCGTTTTCATAGACATAATTGCGGATGGTATTTCCTTCGCTGAGGCCCGTAATCACAACCTGTGAGGGTCCTTTAGCCGCAAGCTGCTCCGCCATCTCCTGCAGACGTTCGTCGCTCACTTCGCCGTTCGGAGGATACGGAATATCCAGAAGCTGACAAGCCTCCGTCAAATTCGGCGTCACAAGATCGGCATATGCGAGCAGACGTCGCATGCGACGGCACATCAGGGGCGTATACGAGGAGTAAAGTTTGCCGTAATCCCCCATCACCGGATCGATCATCACATGGGTATGCTCGCCCTTAAACCGGCGGATAAAGTCAATGACAATGTCAATCTGCTCCGCCGAACCGAGAAACCCCGTCAGGATCCCGTCAAACTCGATGTTATTGCGCTCCCAGCAGTCAATATACGGCTTCATATGCTCCGTATAATCGTCCAGATAATGATCCGGAAAGCCCGTATGTACCGCAAGAATCGCCGTCGGCAGCGGACAAGCCTGAATTTTGAGTGCCGAAATCAGCGGCAGTTCCACGGCAACGGAGCAGCGCCCGAACCCCGTGACGTCATTTACGAGCGCCATGCGTTTCTGTTTTTTCATCAGCGATTATCCACCTTCTCCATCGCAACCATATCATGCTCGGCAAAGCGATGCCACGCCAGTTCCTCAAACTTCGTCCCCGGGCGTCCGTAATTTGCATACGGGTCAATCGAAATCCCCCCTCGCGGCAGGAACTTGCCCCAAACCTCGATATATTTCGGTTCCATAAGCCGGATGAGATCCTTCATAATGATATTGACAACATCCTCATGGAAATCGCCGTGATTGCGGAAACTGACGAGGTACAACTTCAGCGATTTACTCTCCACCATGCGCTCTCCGGGTACATAGGAAATATAAATCGATGCATAGTCCGGCTGACCCGTAATCGGGCAAAGTGACGTAAACTCCGGACAGTTAAACTTGACCCAGTAGTCATTTTCCGGATGCTTATTTTGAAACGTCTCCAGAATTTCCGGACAATAATCGTAATGGTAATTAACCTTCTTTTTTCCAAGCAGGGTGATCTGCTCTTCGCTCTTATCTCTCGACATACGCTTCATCCTAACTGTCGTTAATTTTTCTCTGAGAAATCATACATCCCTATTCTACTCAAAACAAGGTCGTTCTGCAAGTTTCCTTCCCCTATATAGCCGCTTCCTTTTACCTATTGATACGCTCTGTCTTAGTAACTTGAAACGGCCTTCTCGCTTTGAGACACAAAAAAGCTGCTCCCAAAAAGGAAGCAGCTTTTCGTATACGGAAAGGCCGTAATTATTTGTTGAAAATGTTGCGTAGAGCCTGTTTGTTGACATCGCGGTTCAACTGTGCGAGATAAGTCGTCAGCTTGATGTTCTTCGGGCAAACTTCGACGCAGTTCTGGCTGTTGCCGCAGCTCGTGATACCGCCTTTTTCCATCAGGGCATTCAGGCGCGTCGGCGCGTTGTATTTTCCGAGCGGATGGAGATTGAAGAGGTATGCCTGTACCGTCGGGGACGGTCCGATGAAGTCGGACTGCGGGCCAACGTTCGGGCAAGCTTCAAGGCAGCAGCCGCAGGTCATGCAATGCGAAATCTCATAAGCGGTCTCAGCCGTATGCGGATTCTGGATAGGTGCATCTTTGAC
>CACXCC010000138.1 GCA_902766015.1 uncultured Veillonellaceae bacterium | reverse complement strand
GCCCGTCTTGTTCAACGCAACTAAAAAAGGACCGTACCCTTTCGGGCACAGTCCTTGGAACGCTTCGTATCAATAAACTTTCGCGATATCAAACCCTTCGTCATTGAGCGCCTTGACAATGCGGTTGATATGCTCCTGATTGTGCGTCTCCACCGTCACCGTCAGCACAACCTTCTTAAAGCTGTCGGTCACCATCGCCTGATCGTGATCGAGCTTAATGACATTGGCATCCTGCTCCGCAAGAATCTGCGAAATCTTCAGCAGCTGGCCCGGTTTATCCGGAAGCTGGACGGAGAAACAGAACACGCGGCCGCGCGCGATAAGCGCCTTATCGATGAGTGCGCTGATCGTCGAAATGTCAATGTTGCCGCCGCTGACAATGCAGGCGACTTTCTTACCTTTAAACGGCAGTTTCGGCAGAGCCGCGAGCGACAGAACGCCGGCACCTTCCGCGATGAGCTTGTGTTTCTCGATGAGCGAGAGCAGAGCGCCCATAATATCCATCTCCGAAACCGTAATGATATCGTCGAGATACTTTTTGCAGAACTCAAACGTCAGCGAACCCGCCGTTTTGACCGCGCAGCCGTCGGCGACCGTATCGGCAGACGGGAGCGTCACGATCTTGTCTTCGGTAAGTGCCGTCTTCATGCAGGCTGCATTTTCCGGCTCGACGCCGATGACTTTGACGGCCGGATTGACGAGTTTTGACGCGAGCGCAACGCCCGAGGCGAATCCGCCGCCGCCGATCGGAACGAGAATGGCGTCAACGTCTTTGAGTTCATTGATGATCTCAAGCGCCGTCGTGCCCTGACCGAGCATGACCTGAAGATCGTTGAACGGATGAATGTAAACATAACCGTGTTTTTTCTGCAGTTCGAGGCTGTGCGCAAACGCATCGTCAAATCCGTCGCCGTAGAGGACAACTTCGGCGCCGAGAGCGCGCGTGCCTTCGACTTTGAGGATCGGAGTCGTTGCCGGCATGCAGATAACGGCTTTGACGCCGAGTTTCTGTGCCGCGTAGGCAACGCCCTGTGCGTGGTTGCCGGCTGATGCCGTAATGACGCCGATTTTGCGTTCTTCCGGCGTGAGCTGGCTGATGCGGTTGTACGCGCCGCGGAGCTTGAATGCGCCCGTGTGCTGCAGGTTTTCGAGCTTCATATAAACGTCGTTGCCGCAGAGATCCGAAAAGAAATCGCTGTGCAGAAGCGGCGTTTTCTTGACAACGCCTTCGAGCTGTTTGGCAGCATGGTAGACATCTGCGATCGTCGTACGGTCAACGATCTCTTTATTGGAAAGCTGCGATTCGGTATTTGTTTCTTCGTTCGCCATAATGATAGACCTCCCGACGGTAATTGTATACGTGTATTTCATCAATTCTATCATGCAGGCAATGTCTGCGTCAATGTCAGACCGTTGACACGACACAAAAAAATTTGTCAATTTCTGCGATTTTGTCCGTTGATTTAGAGGATTTTCGCGGTATCTTCGCGAATAAAACAGATAGTAAGACACACTGGGGAGGAATTGGCATGGAGGAAGGCAGTCGCATTTTAGTTCCTGTCGACGGTTCCGATGCCTCCGACCGCGCCGTGGAGATGGGAGCCTATCTCGCGCAGCAGGCGGGATTTGCACTGGATCTTTTATTTGTTTCCGCGTTTGACGCCGGTACGGATGCAGAGGATGAACACGCCTGGCTGCCGTCATGGGCAGCGGGCTCGACGAAGAAAAAACAGGAACGTGTATTGGGACGTGCACAAAGCCATGTTCCTGCGGGCATGACAGCAGTCTGTCACAGCCGTTCGGGCATCCCCGCTGACGAGATTTTGAAGTTTGCGGAAGCGGAGCAGACGGGACTCATCGTCATCGGCGGAGGCGGAGTAAGTCCGGTTGAAGGGTTCCTTCTCGGGAGTGTCAGTCAGGATGTCGTGAATCGTTCGACAACGACGGTCCTGGTCGTGAAATGAAATCCTTAAATTTCTGGTGAGGGGGTAATCACTATGGAGATCAAAAATATTCTCGTTCCGGTTGACGGTTCGGAAGGTTCGGACCGTGCAGTTGCAGAGGCTATCGCACTCGCGGAAGCCTGCGATGCCAAGCTGAATTTCCTCTATGTCGCGAATATCAACCAGCTCGCGATCAATGCCTGCCTGTCTGACGCGATCCTCGAAGCTGTCAATAAGGCCGGTAACGTCATCCTCGACCGTTCGATGGAGATGGTTCCGTCCGGAATTGACAAGGAAGCATTCTCCGAAACGGGCTCGCCGGCTGTTGTCATTCTCGACTTTGCGGACAATCATGATACGGACCTCATTATCATGGGCAGCCGCGGACTCGGCGTCGTCAAAGGCGTTCTTTTGGGCAGTGTCAGCCAGTACATTGTCGAACAGTCGAAATGCCCGGTTCTCGTCGTCAAATAAGTACCTCAAGTCAGTGAAACAAGAAACTCCCCTAAACCGGTTACGGTTCGGTTTAGGGGAGTTTCCTGTTTGAAACAGGAAGGGATTACGATGAAACATAAAATCCGTAATATGATGGCGCCGCTCTTGTCCTTTGTTTATCAGGAGGCAGACAGCGGGCGCGTTTTGCTCGTCAGTGCAATAATCGCGGTGTTGATTGCCAATTCACCGCTGGGGCCGGATTATGAGCATCTGCTCCACACCGAGATTGCTCTGCCGGGTTTATCTATGAGTCTCGCGCATTGGATCAATGACGGCCTCATGGCGGTATTTTTCTTTGTGATCGGACTGGAAGTCAAACGAGAATTTCTCTACGGCGAATTGAAAACGCGATCGGCCATGGTCATGCCGGTCTGTGCTGCACTCGGAGGGATGATCGTCCCGGCATTACTTTACAGCGCGGTGAATTTCGGGCTGCCGACGAGCGGAGGATGGGGCATCCCGATGGCAACGGATATTGCGTTTGCTCTCGGCGTTCTTGCTCTTGCGGCCGGCGATGCGCCGATCGGACTTGTCGTCTTTTTGACGGCACTTGCCATTGTCGATGACCTCGGCGCCATTGTCGTTATCGCGCTGTTTTACAGCAGCGATGTTTCCGTTGCGGCTCTCGGGGCGGGGCTTGCGGTTCTCGCCTTGGCATATCTGTTAAATCGGCGTCATGTCGAGACGTTTTTGCCGTATCTCGTGCTGGGACTCTGCGCCTGGTATGCGTTTCTTCTTTCGGGGATTCATCCGACGATTGCGGGCGTTCTCCTCGGCTTTACCATCCCGGCCGTAAAACAGGCGGATGACGATATGTTGCACGGCGGTACGGGAAAAGCGGATCATCACGGCTCGCTTCTCCATGTACTCGAGGAAAAACTCGAACCGTGGTCCTCGTACGGGATCATGCCGATTTTTGCGCTTGCCAATGCGGGCGTGGCGGTTTCCGTGTCGAGTTTTGACGTGACGTCGCCGATTTTCCTCGGCATCGTTGCCGGTCTCGTTTTGGGTAAACCGCTCGGGATTTACGGCAGTGTCTGGATGCTCACGAAAGTTTCCGGGGCGCATTTTCCGGGCGGAGCAAGTCACGGTCAAACGTTGGCGGCGGGAACGCTCGGCGGCATCGGCTTTACGATGAGTATTTTTATCGCGACGCTTGCTTTGCCGGATCCCGTTGACATTGCGACGGCAAAGATCAGTATCCTGAGTGCCTCGATATTCGCGGGAATCCTCGGCGCGCTGCTGTTCCGGATCAGCCGCAAAAAACCGTCCGGTAACGTTTGACCCGGATGCTTGACACCGATGCTTGACACGGCCGATTGACGCGCGGATACGTCAATCGGCCGTTCGCGTCTTCATGTCAACTGGTGGAATCATGCCGATTTTTCTTTCGGCCGCGCGTAAACTTTCCTGTTATCTTCAGACAGGTATGGTATGATATAAGCTTGGAAGGTGATGTGTTTGCAGTATTTACAGAAAAAACTCCTGACGCTCGTGCTGGCGTTTGTGTTCGCGTTCAGTCTGAGTTCGCCGGCTTTGGCAGAGAAGGGACTCGACCCCGAAGGTGATGCGCTTGCGGCGCAGCAGGTCGCGGCCGAACAGCAGATGGCGATTCAGGAAAAGGAAGAATCGGTCATCCCGTCATCCGTCAAAGATATGACGGCAACGGCGTCAATTCTCGTCAATGCCGGTACGGGAGAAGTCCTCTACGGTAATGACGTCGATGAACAGCGTTATCCGGCGAGTATGACGAAGATGATGACCTGTATCCTTGCGCTGGAAAGCGGCGATCTCGACCGTACGGTCACGATCAGCCCGACGGCGGCTGACATCGAATGTACACGCGTCCGGCCGGGCGAGCAGGTCAAGCTCGGTGAACTCGTTTACCAGATGATGCTCGTTTCGGAT
>CACXCC010000137.1 GCA_902766015.1 uncultured Veillonellaceae bacterium | reverse complement strand
TGTAAATAAAGCTTGAGACCTCAGCGCAGCCTAACGGCTGCGCTTTTTTTGATGTCAGATTGGTACACCGGATGATTTACCGGTTACCGTCAATTGCTTTCCCTGTAACTTACGAACTTGAAGACGATTAGAAAGGAGATAATCGAATTATGTCATCAGTACTTGAATACTCCCCATCAATTTATGATACATGGCGCCGTAATGAGAGATTACTTTTGTGTTATCTCATTAATGCCAGACAACTCCCCACCGATCACACCGCGTATGCTTGTGAGGACGAGATATTATCTCGTGTTCGACCGTCAGACATCTATTCCGCCGACTATCAATACCTATACAGTTTATTACGCGGTATGTACGATGCCAATAAGTCTATCGATATTACTACTGTAGTACAAGAATGCCAAACAAATATCGCACAACGTCGAGCAAAACGGCAAGCTATCCCGTTTGATAACGTTATTATAACAATAACTGATATTGCTAATATCGAAAATATTGTATTTGCGTCTTACAAATCCGTCATCGATGCCGTACTGACCGCTTCTCGCAGTCGTGCTATACGCGATGAGGTAGTGAACCGGATGCCGGCTATCATGGCTGGTGATCAAAGTGCATCAGCTGGATTGCTGGACCGATTGGCCGATATACAATCATCTACTGATGTAAGCAGTAGTGACGATGATGCGGAGAGCGAAATTGCAGCGCGGACGAAGGCCTGTATTGATTACATCGACACTCCACCAGCCGAACGAGCAAAAAATAATATATATTTGGGCTGGAAATCTTTAAATTGTGTGACTATGCCTCGTGGATCAATGTTTGTCGTTGCGGGGGAAACTGGCTCCGGCAAATCAGTTTTTGCGAGCGACGTTGCTCGCAAAAACTGTATCAAATTCCGACATCACGTTGCGTATTTTTCACTCGAAATGTCAAATTTAATGTTACAAAAAAGAATGCTTGCGGCTGAAGCTCGCCTACCTGCAAATTTGATTCTGAACGGTTATGGATCATTAAGTGCCAATGATCGTACAGTTTTACTGGCAGCCGGAAAACGATTAGCAGACGGCGGTCGACTGCATCTTATCGATACTTGTAATTCGATTGATTTGATTGAGAATAAGTGTCGTGTATTACATGCACATGGAAAATTGGATCTAGTTATTATTGATCATCTTCAGCTCGTCCATACAGAGTATGGGAAATCACCGTACGATAAGATACGATATATTACAGGGCGGCTAAAACAATTAGCACTTCGCTACAAAGTCGTTGTGTTAGTTTTGAGTCAGCTTAATCGATCAAAAGATAACCGACTCCCAGATGCGCGCAAAGATAATAAGCCAAGTATACCGTCACTGACCTCACTTCGAGATTCCGGATCGATTGAGCAAGATTCTGATGGTGTGCTTGTGATACATCGCCCGTTCGAACAAGATGCTGACGGTCCGGGATTTAATAGAATAAATGAAACGATCGTTTTGATCCTGAAGAACCGTTGGGGACGCCTTGGAAGTGCCTTGTTATTATTTGATGGTAATTTCCAAACTTTTCACGGCCTTAAAAATAACAATTTTCAATCCTTCAGTAAAATGTCAAAAAAAGAACAAAAAGCGGCTGATGATCTGTTTAACATGCCAAATAATCATTCGCGTTCGGCTTAAATTAAAGAAAGGATGAGTATACAAATGAAACGTATCAATGGTTTGAAGCAGTACAATCAGCAAGTTTTGCTGGATAAATTAAATGATATACAGATTGTCGCTAATCTGGCCAATGTTCGAGTGTCCGACGTGTTGATGCTGATGATGGTCGAAAAGCTCGAAGCTACAACCAACGCACTCGATGCTATCTGTAATACGGTTGACGAGTTTTACGAAAACTACTGATAGGAGTGATCGACATGTTATTGGAGCCCAAGGTTTTCCAAAGTGATGACCATCGTCAATTATACGAAACATTCCGTGCCAAGTATCAAGACCGTGGGAACGCACAGATGATCTTGCCTTGTATTTATCTGCTGACTCTCCGTTCTATCAAAGGCTGGATCCCGGAATATTGGGATACAGTAACCGGCGAGCCGAAAAACGCGGACAAGTTCAAAACGGACTATCGACTCTCGTCGACCACTCGTCAAACTATGCGCCTTGCATTTCAGCTTTACGGCTGGGATGGTGATGCGATGCATAACGTAGGAGAACTTTTAGATGACTGGGAGTACAGTCCCTTTTACACCAGCGCGATCTGGCAGCGTTACGGTCATGCCTTAATCGGGCATTCAGTTTCTTGATTCTATTATTCGATGTACTAAGCATAAAAAGGAGGGCTGGTCATGGCCATTCGGCAACGAGGGAAAGGAACTTGGCAAGTCAGAATTAGCAACGGGTATGACCAGCTCGGCCGACAAACGATTATTACGCGCACAGTTCACGGCGCCTACAAAGATGCTGTCGTTGAAGAGCGAATTTTGGCAGCTGAAATCGCGAAAAAAGGCCAGGTGCAGAACGCTTCTCGCAAAATGACTTTGCATGACTTCTTTGACTACTGGCTCCAGAACTACGCATGTACGCACCTCGCTCCTAAGACGATCGAACTCTACACATACGAGTTCCGTCGCATCGACATCGCGCTAGGTGCCAAAGCGATGGATAAGATCGAACCGCGTCATATTTTGATGTTCTACGCCAATTTGCAACACTGTCCGCGGCTTGATCGGCGCCAAGGGCATCTCTCCCCTACAAGCATCCGCAAGTACCATGCCCTGCTGCATTTGCTTTTTAAACGGGCTGTGAGATGGCAAATCTTGTTCTCGAACCCTATTGACCAAGTTGATCCACCAGAGTATACATATAAAAACGAAAAAACGATCCTATCCCCAGAAGAAACAGGAAAGTTCCTGCTTCTTCTGAAGAATGAGCCGTTAAAGCACCAAACTTGGTGCTTGCTTGCCATTGCTTTAGGACTCCGACGAGGCGAGATCTTCGGGCTTTGTTGGAAACATATTGACTTCAAAAACAAGACTATTTTGATCGAACAGTCAGCCCAAGCAAAAGTCGGCGGCGGCGTAACCATAGGACCTACTAAGACTCGTCAAACCCGCCTGCTCTCCGTCCCGGACAGCCTTATGACATTGCTGACTTCCTACCGCGCAGAATACGAGTCAACTCGTGAAACTATCGCCAACAAGTGGCAAGGTTCGCAAGACCTCAATGAGAACTTTCTTTTCACGACTTGGGACGGACTCCCCGGCTGCCCTGACTCCATGAATACGTGGCTACGGCGCTTCGTCAAAGCACATGACCTTCCATCTATCAGTCCCCATAGCTTTCGCCACATGACCGCGACGTACCTCATAACAGCGGGTGTTGACCTTCGAACCGTTGCTGGCAAACTTGGGCACGCTAATTCCACAACGACGCAGGTCGTTTACAGTCATCTGCTCCAAACAGCGGAGCATGAAACGGCCGAAGTTATGGACAAGATTTTACACACTACGCTAAAAAACGCCGAAAATAAGCAAGACGGCGAAACAGGAACTTCTCATAAGAACCAAAAATAAGAACCAAATCCAAAAAAGGCTTCCCGGCAAACCCGGGAAGCCTTGAATTTACTGGTGCGATTGGGGCGATTCGAACGCCCGACCACCTGCTTAGGAGGCAGATGCTCTATCCAACTGAGCTACAACCGCGCTGTTTTCCTATTATACCAAGAAAGCCCTGCTTCTGCAAACGGCTTACTCGCTCGGCTGCTGCGCCGCTTCTTTACGGGCTTCTTCCTCGTAAACCGGCATACGGTACTGCAGGAAACGCGTGTCAAAATTGCCCGTCAGGAAATAGCTGTCGGCGAGGATCTTTTTGTGCAGCGGCACCGTCGTTTTGACACCGTCGATACGGAACTCATGAAGCGCACGCTGCATGATCTTGATCGCATCACCGCGTGTACGACCGTGGACGATGAGCTTGGCGATCATGGAGTCATAATACGGCTCAATGGAGAGTCCGCCCGTCACGCCGCTGTCGAAACGGACACGCGGACCGCTCGGAGCGTGCAGGAACGAAATCTGACCCGGCGACGGCATAAAGTTGTGTGCCGGATCCTCGGCGTTGATGCGGCATTCGATCGAATGACCCGTAAAGGCGATATCGCTCTGTTTGAGGTCAATCGGCTCGCCCGCGGCAATACGGATCTGCGTGCGTACAATGTCAATACCCGTGACGCATTCCGTGACACCGTGTTCGACCTGAATACGCGGGTTGATTTCCATAAAATAGAACTCGTTCGTCTTGAGGTCAAGCAGGAATTCGACCGTACCGACGTTGGAATAATGAACGCTCTTGGCGGCTTTGATCGCGAGAACGCCGACGCGTTTACGCATGTCATGAGTCAAAGCGATGGACGGTGACTCCTCGAGGAGTTTCTGATTGCGGCGCTGGATCGAGCATTCGCGCTCGCCGAGATGGACAACCGTACCGTAGTTATCGGCGACAATCTGCACCTCGATATGACGCGAACGGCTGATATAGTGCTCAAAATAATACTTGATCTGCGTGACATCGGCGAGTTCGAGCGCTTCCTTGAGTTCTTTTCTGTCCTGTGCGACAAACATGCCTTTGCCGCCGCCGCCCGCGACCGGCTTCAGGATGACCGGATAACCGACTTCTTCGGCTTTTTCCATCGCGTCTTTGTTGTCAACGATCGGCTTACTGCCTTTTGACATCGGGATCCCGGACGGTTCCATGGCTTCGCGTGCCTTGTCTTTGTCGCCGACGAGGCGGATCGTTTCCGGCAGAGGTCCGATCCAGACGATACCGGCATCCGTGACCTGCTGGGCAAAATCGGCGTCTTCCGACAGGAAACCGTAACCCGGATGAATGGCCTCCGCTCCCGACGCGATCGCGGCCTGCAGAATCGCGTCACGGTTCAGATAACTGTCAAATGCTTCCGGGCCGCCGACATTATAGGCATAATCGGCAAGCTGGACATGCAGAGCCCCTTCATCGGCATCCGAATAGACGGCTACGGTTTCGATATCCATTTCACGGCAGGCCCGGATAATACGGACTGCGATTTCGCCGCGATTGGCAATCAAGATACGTTTAAACAACGTCGTCACTCCTTTATGAGTCAGTTTTTTCTAAAACAGAATTCTCTTACATTAATATAATAAGATTCTATCACATGCCTATCGTTAACGCAACAAAGCCGAACGGGAAACGATAACGCGTCTCAATGCGCGCCTTCATCGAGTGTCGCATGCGCGTACTTGCGCCAAACGGAAACGCTCAAAATAAGCAGGATGACGCCCGCAAAAACGAAAACCGCATGCATCCCGATAAACGTCGCGACGAGACCGCCCAGGATCGGTCCGAGCATCGATCCGACCTGCTGCGCCGAAAAGAGCATGCCGAAAATGCGCCCTTTCATACTCGACGGCGTATTGCGTGCAAGGACGGCGTTAATCGCCGGATGAATGCCGCAAAAGAAGAGTCCGCCGACAAACTGCATCACGGCAAACCAGACGATTTCACGCGGCAGGCTCTGCACGATCATACTGATACCGGCAAGTGCCATCGCCACGCTCATCGAACGGAAAAAGCCGCGATGTTGACCGATAATCCCCCAAACCGGCGCGGCCAAAGCTCCCGCGATGCCGCCGAGAGAAAAGACGAGTCCCGCGACAAAAACGAGATTCGGGATCGGCCCCGCAAGTGCCGCGATATATGTCGTCAAAATCGGCTGCATGATGAGAATGACCATCTGTACGGCCGTACCGCAGAGCAGCATATTGCGGATGAGCGGCATACGCCAGAGACTCGGCTCCGGTTTCGGCGGCAAATTCTTCCCCGCCTCGGCTTCGGCGCGGCGTTTCTCGCGTTCCGGATCGGGCGGCTCTTTGATAAAGAAAATGAACATGAGACAGTTCATAAAGAGCGCCCCCGCCGCGATAAAGAACGAGAAACGCATACCGAACCATTCGGCGAGAATGCCGCCCATGAGAGGCCCGATCACGCCGCCCGCCGTAAGTGTCCCCTGCATAATGCCGAGACAAAGTCCAAGCTTGCGCGACGGCGCGTAAAGCGTCATAATCGCAAGGTCCATCGGCCAAAGTCCCGACGCGAATCCCTGAAACATGCGCATGAGCGTCAATTGTCCCGGCGTTTCGACAATACCGCCGAGGAAATAACTCACCGAGAGCATCAGGCTCGCGCGGATCGCCATGAGGCGTTTGCCGTGCGTATCCGCCAGTTTCCCCCAAATCGGCGCCGTAAACGCCGAGACGAGAAATGACGCCGAAAAGACAATGCCGGACCAAAGATGCACGCTGTCGGGTCCGACGCCGAGGTCGCCCGTCAAATACATCGGCAGGAACGGGATCAGCATCGTATAGCTCGATGACATGAAGAGTATGTTGCAGACGAGGATAGCCAGAACGACTTTCCAGTTCACGAAATCACTTTCTTTCTCTAATGCTGGGCTGACAAAACAGCTATTGACATTTTACCATGAACCGGGGCGCTGACGCTACACTTATCGCGGGCACAAAAAAATCCCCGCATCCGGAACGGCGGATACGGGGACAATGGATTTATTCTATTGAATGGTTATAGGGTTAATGGTTTATGATCAACGTCAAGCTTCCGTTTTACCGTGAAGCAGAACGTGACAGTCATGTTTGGCAACCATGACGGCGAGCGACATCAGCGCGATCGCGAGAATGAGCTGGAGGCCGTCAACCATGAAGAGGAAGTTGCCCGTGCCGAATTTGCTGACGATACCGATAACGCTCATAACAAGAGCCGTCATGGTAACGATGAACATGAAGATCATCGGGACGTAGAGCATCCAGCCTTTACGGCCCGTAACCTTCAGGAACACAGCCAGCGAAATAAGAACCATCGCGGCGAGCAGCTGGTTTGCAGAACCGAACAGCGGCCAAATGTTCATATAACCGGCAAGGCACAGAATGTATGCCGGAACGAGCGTAACAATCGTTGCAACAAAATTGTTGCTGAGGAACTTGGTGACAGCGCCGGCTTCTTCCCCTTCGCCCGGTTTGAGGAATTCCTGCAGGGACATACGACCGATACGGGCGACGGAGTCAATCGTCGTCATAGCGAGAGCCGAAACGCACATCGTAAGAACGCAGGCCGAAACTGCAGCCGGCAGGCCGAACATCGTAAAGAAACCGCCGATGCCCTGAGCAAAGATCTGGAACGGTGTACCTTTGGCGAGAACACCGTTCGATGCAGCAGCGCAGGCAATAACGAGAGCGACAATACCGAGAGTAGATTCAACGAGCATCGAGCCGTAACCGACCGGCAGCATATCCGTTTCATTGCGGATGGCTTTCGAACTCGTGCCGGAGGAAACGAGGCTGTGGAAACCGGAAACAGCGCCGCAGGCGATCGTGATAAAGAGGATCGGGAACAGCGATTTTCCGTTGACGTCAAAACCGACGAAAGCCGGCATATTGATCGTCGGATTCGCGACCAGAACGCCGACAACGCCGCCGAAAACCATACCGAGCAGGAGGAACGAGCTCAGATAGTCACGCGGTTCCATGAGGAGCCACATCGGCAGAAGAGCGGCGATAAAGCAGTAACCGAACGTGATGAGACGCCACGTCGGAACGTCAAGATAAAGCGGTGCCTGCATGCCGACGGCAAACATGGCAATGACGAGAACGATAGCAACAAGCAGTTTGACAATGCCGGAAGGCTGGCAGCGGCGGATGAAAACGCCGAAGCCCATCGCAACGACAATGTAAAGAAGCGAAATCGTTGCAGCCTGAGCGCCCGGAACATTGAGTGCGCCTGCCGGGGTCGTGCCGTTAAACGTTTTGGCGATAATATCCGCAAATGCCGCCATGATCAGCAGCGTAAAGAGCCAGCAGAACAACAGGAACAGGCGGCGGCCCGTTTTACCGACGTACTGCTCGATAAGCAGGCCCATCGACTTGCCTTCATTCTTAACCGATGCATACAGAGCCGTAAAGTCCTGAACCGCACCGAAGAAAACACCGCCGACAATAATCCAGAGAAAAGCCGGCAGCCAACCGAACATAGCCGCGATAATCGGCCCGGTGACAGGGCCTGCGCCCGTGATGGATGAGAACTGATGCGCAAAAACCGTAAAACGCGAAGCCGGAGCAAAATCCTGTCCGTCTTCGTACTTGACAGCCGGCGTTTTTGCCTTCGGGTCAATACCCCAAGTTTTCGCCAGCCAACGTCCGTAGAAGAGATAAGCGCAAACGAAAACGACGAGCGCTATCCCTACGAGAGTGAGTCCGTTCATAGATGATTCCTTCCCTTCCTTATTACTACAAACAATAACAAAGAACGCACAGCAATAAAAATCCCGTTCCGGGCTATGCCTGAACGGGGTACAAATGATGATTCCGGCTGTACATTCTCAGGTCCGCCGCCACAAATGTATTGTGGTGCGGGATTGTCCGTTGATCTGTATCATATCACGGGAAAAAACTCATGTCAACTTGTAATCTATAAAAAATGTAAAATAATTCTTTTGTCTGTTAACTACTCATACTTTGACTCATTTTTCCTGTTTTTGACGCGCCTTTTCCTCTTTCCAGGCCCAGATGCAGCGAATGCCCGGATGGAGATGCGGCAGGGCAAAACAACGGCTGCAGGAAATGCAGATGGACGGTTCGTCCGACGCGAGCGCCTTGGCGGCAAAGGCAGGATCGGCGATAAGCGGTCGTCCGAGTGACACCATGTCAATGCCGGCGTCAAGTACCGTTTCCATGTCTTCGCGCGAACGCACGCCGCCGACGAGGCTGACGGGTTCTTCGGGAACATGGGCTTTGATGTCACGGACAAGGTCGAGGTAATAAAGCTTCGAGCCGCGCGGCTGATGAATGAAGTCGGCACCGGAAAACTCGACGAGTTCAACGCCGAGTTCGTGCATGCGCTGCAAGAGCGCGATCATGTCCTCATGATAGGACGCTGTGTCTTCGGCTTTCGTGTCCGCGTTGACTTTGACGAGCACCGGGAAATCCGTGCCACAGGCTTCCTTAATGCCGCGAATGACCGTTTCTAGCATGCGGAACCGGTTCTCCCGCGTACCGCCGTATTCATCCGTGCGTACATTAAAGAACGGGTCGAGGAAACGCGAAATCAGATACGAATGCGCGGCATGAACCTGAATTCCGTCAACGCCGGCTTTCTGCAGACGCAGAGCCGCGTCAATGAACGCCTGCTCGGCGGCATGGATTTCGTCAAGCGTCATCGCACGGGTTTGACGATGACCTTTTTTCAGGATGCTCGGGCTGACGTCAGCCGGATCGTCCGTGTTAATCGCGCGCGGTCCCGCATGGTTGATCTGCGCGATAAAGAGTGCACTGTGTGCATGAACGCGTTTTGCCGCCTCCGTAAACTGCGGAATAAAGCGGTCGTCGTAAATGTTAATCTGATCGTCATTGGCACGTCCGCCTTCGGCGACGCAGCAATGACCCGTAATGACCGTACCGATGCCGCTTTCGGCAAGCGTTTCGTACAGCGAATATTCGGCTTCCGTCATGAAGCCGTTTTTATCCGCCAGAAAGCTGTGTACCGCCGAGCGGATCAGACGGTTTTTCGGCTGTAAATGCGATAGTTGAATCGGTGTTGCAATCCGGTTCATAACGAATAATCCTCCTGTTCTTTCCGTTATCTTCAGATAGGCAAAAGCTCCCCGGGGTAGATCCGGGGAGCCGTATTTTTACCGTAAATCAGCGGTCAACGCGGCAAATGTCAGCGCCGAGTCCGATCAGCTTTGCTACCAGGTTGTCGTAACCGCGGTCGATGTGATGAATATATCCGACCTGCGTTTCACCGTCGGCGACAAGTCCCGCGAGTACCATCGCGGCACCGGCACGCAAATCCGTCGCTTTGACCTGACATCCCGTCAAACGGTCGACGCCTTCGACGATTGACGTACGGCCGTCAATACGGATATTGGCTCCCATACGTTTGAGTTCGTCCACGTGCATGAAACGATTCTCGAAGACCGTTTCCGTGACAAGCCCCGTGCCTTCCGATACGGCGATCATGGCCATAAACTGCGCCTGCATGTCCGTCGGGAAACCGGGATACGGCATCGTTTTGACGTCAACGGCTTTCGTACGGCGGTCGCATTTGACGCGAATGCCGTGTACGTCTTCTTCGATTTCGGCACCGGCTTCTTTCAGTTTCGCAATGACCGGTTTCAGGTGTTCGCTGATGGCGTTTTCGATGTAGACGTCACCGCGTGTCATCGCGGCGGCAACCATATACGTCCCGGCTTCGATACGGTCCGGAATGATCGTGTAGTCGCGTCCCTGCAGTTTCGGTACGCCGTCAATCTTGATGACGTTCGTTCCGGCACCGCGGATATGGGCTCCCATAACGTTCAGATAGTTCGCGAGGTCGACGATTTCCGGTTCCTGTGCCGGATTTTCGAGGATCGTCTGACCGTTTGCCATCGACGCCGCCATGATGATGTTTTCCGTCGCGCCGACGCTCGGGAAGTCAAGATAAATCTTTGCTCCCGTGAGGCCTTCCGGAGCCGAGGCTTCAATGAATCCGTGTCCGATATTGATCTTGGCGCCGAGTGCTTCAAAGCCTTTCAGATGAAGGTCAATCGGACGCGTTCCGATCGCACAGCCGCCCGGAAGAGAAATCTTCGCCTGTCCGCAACGCGCGAGCAGCGGTCCCATGATGAGGAATGACGCGCGCATTTTGCGTACGAGATCATACGGCGCTTCGCAGCTGCCGATAACGGACGCGTCAACAAGCAGCTGGTGTTTGTCGTGATTGAACTCCGCTTTGACACCCAGCTTGTGCAGGACTTCCGTAATCGTGCGCACGTCTTCGAGAGCCGGCACTTCATCGAGCAGGCTCGGCGTATCCTGGCCCAAAAGCGTTGCCGCAATAATCGGCAGTACAGCGTTTTTTGCGCCGCTGATTTTTACCCGCCCCTGCAGACGCCGGCCTCCGTGTATAATCAACTTTTCCATTTAAGTTCTGTTTCCTCCTGTCATCGCGCTGTCACGCATCAACATTTAGTTTATCATTATCAGCCTGAACTGACAATACTTCATTCTACCGTTCGACCTGCAATGTTGTATGGATGACATTATCAATGATATAGGGCGTGGTAAATTTCCGTTTTTTCTTCGGCTGCAGTCCCGAAATCAGGTCAACTTTATGGGGTTTTGCCTGTTCTTTCGCGGCAGCTTCCTGCTGTTCTTGATAGCGGCGCATCATCTTTTTCGTTTCCTTCTCCGACGTCATGTCATTCGCCGCCGGTCCCGGTGCGATGATGATTTCGTTGTTCTGCCCGGACTGCTGAAGATCTTCGAGCTGTTCCTGGGTCGTGCGCGTTTTCGTGTCCGTGTCAGCCGTAATGTCAACGCCGGACTGCTGCATGAGCATGATCGCCGTGACCGGAACGAGTCCGCCGCCGCGGACGTCAAGTGCCATCGGCCCTTCGGGCTGCGTCTTCGGTACGCGGAACGGGATTAAGAGCGTTTCTTTGTCGCGGCGGTACGGTTTGATGGTCGTCGTAAACATGACCGTGTCGCCCGGTTTTACCGTTTCGCGGTCCGGGATCGCCGAGACGATGGATGCCGTTTTGCGGTCATTGTCAACCGTGACGTCAACCTGGACGTCGATGATATCGGACTCACGATCCGTATTGGCGCAGATAATATCCATCGCCTGTGTGAGTTCGGCGACAGCGATCTGTCCGACGTCAGCCGTGTTGTAGAACATATTCGAACGCTCGACTTTGCCGGAATCCGTCGCATTCGTGCGGATCGTAAAATGAACGTTCGCCGTGCTGCCGCCGAGTGTATCGCTCGTTTTGCTCATCGCGGCATACGCGATACCGCCCGAAAGCTGCGGCAGGAAATCTTCATCGTACGCGATACGCGCACCGTAATCATCGCGGCGCGCAAGCGTTTTGTCCTGAACGCTGACGCGGATCGGCACGACAGACGGAAATGTTCCGAGAATGCCCGCGATACCGCTTTCGCGGTCCTGATTGACACGACCGATGAGGTTACCGATGTTCGCAACTTTCATGCCGTTGCTCATGCCGCTGATCGTTCCGACGACAGATGCATCCGTCATAAAATAGTTGACATTGCCTTTGTGCAGGAACGGATGACCGAACGCGAGGACACGTTTGCCGTCAACGGCCGTCACCGTGCCCGTTGCGCCGACGGCAAAGTCACCGTAAGCAACGGCTACGCCGACCGGACTGCCCGGTTCGAGTGTCGCGTCATATTTTGTCTGCGTGCGGCTTACCGTTGACGGTGCACCGAACGGCAGGATGTCAAATCCGAGCGGCGAAATGCGCTCCTGCAGGTAACGAAGACCCGCCGCATTAAATCCCGACACGAAAAGCGCGTCTTTCGGCTCGGCTTTCGTCATATCGGCGTCAGCCGGTTCCGCCGGTTTTTCTGCCTCGGAAGACTCTTGTTTCACCGGTTCTGCGGCCGTTTTATCCGCATTGACTGTACCTTTATCCGTATCGGCATCCGGTTTGACGTCAACGGCTTCTTTCGTGTCAGCGTTTTCCGCATCCGCTTTGACGTCAGCTTTATCTTTTATGTCGACGGTTTCTTTGACGTCAGTCTCCGGCTTTGGTTCCGCCGGTTCTTCCTTTGTCACGTCGGCTTTATTTGACACCTCAACTTTTGCATCGCCGTCTTTGGCGTCAGCCGTTTTTTCCGTATCGGCTGCAGTCTTTACGTCAGCGTTTTCCTCAGCCGGTTTCTCTGCATCAACGTCAGCGGTTTTTCCCGTTTCGGTTTTTGCTTCCGCATCATCCTTGACGTCAGCCGGTTCCTTTTCGTTCTTCTGCGGCGCCTGCTGATCTTCGTTCTTCAGCTCGCCTCTCGCGCTCTTCTCTTTTTCTTCTTTATCGAGCTCTTCCTTGAGCTTTTCCCGGTCGGCAGCATACTTCTTCAGATTGACGTTGCGAATCCGCGTCTTATTTTTATTATCCGGAAGTTTCCAGAGCTCTTCCATATCCTCGATCGGCGTGATGAAGAACGTATACGGCGTCATTTCCTTGATGCCTGCCGCCACGGCGCCGACGAGTTGACCGTCAACGTAAACGGGACTGCCGCTCATGCCCTGCAGGATACCGCCCACGGATCGGATCAGCGGGCCGTCTGTCTTCGCCATAATCATGCGCGACGAACCCTTGCCGTTGTCGACAACGCCGACGATGTCAACCGGGAACGACTGAATCACTCCCGTATCGTCGAGGACCGTATAGGCCTGTCCGCTCATCCCCCGCTGTACTTCCGCGACCGGCATAATCGGCGCCATTGCGGACGCCGGAAGTACCGATGCAGACCAGAGAGCCGCCGCAATGCCCATTGCCGCCGCTTTCCTTAAAAACTTACGCAAAATCGTTTCACCTCATCATTCACCAATTCCGTATTTTATCGACTCAAAAGCCGGAATTCCCGATTATCTTGTTCCATTATAGCATACCGTGTCCATTTTGCGAAAAACTTTCCTAATATACTTTTTATTTCTCGACAAGAATCAGGGCGCTGCCGACCGGACGTTCGTGTCCGTCTGACGGGGAATTGACGATATCGCCGCCGACAACGAGTTCGCTCGAACCGCCGCCGTCAAGGTTCAGTGCGTCAACGGCATGGAATTTGCGCAAAAGGTTCGCCCACTCCACGAGCGTCAAGCCGTGACTTGACGATTGACGGCCGTCAACGACGCCGATGAGGAAATTACCCGTATCCGTCACGGCAACGGCGCTGCGCGGGGCACGTCCGTAACGAATGTCACCCGGGAATTCTTCCTCGGCTGCCGTGACATGAACGCGTCCGTTTTCGACGAGGCGCGGTCCCGCACCGACGATCTGAACGGCTTTGTCCCACGGATCGCCGAGTTTCTGGTCAAGGACGGCGCGGTCTCCGACCTGAAGTCCCTTAAACGCTTCCTTCGCCGTACCGTGAACCGAAACGACATATCCGTCGGGAGGAATATAGGAATTGCCTGTTCCGATCTGCGTGACACGTCCGTTCTGCACTGTATATTCCTCGCCGTAGTCATTCGTGCCCGTATGCGTACCGTAGGCGCTGTTATAAATGATAAGATTGTTCTCGCCGCGTTCGCAGTCAACACCGGAAACGGGCTGTGTCTCGTCGCCGAGCGTCACGGAACCGCTGTACGAAACCTTACCGAAAACGGGACTCCCATCCGGCATAATGCCGAAGGCACTGCGCTTAAAATACGTCGTGCCCGCGATGACGCCGTCGATTTTCGTGATGCCGATGAGATCACCGCTTTGGGCAAAATATGACGCATTGATCGCCGCGACGGCATTCGTGTCATCCGAGATCGAACCGACTGTTTCGCGTCCCGGAACCTGTCCTTTTGCGAGTGCGGGACGAAGCGTATAGCGATTTTTATCCGCCTCGACAAAATACGCCGAGACACGTCCGTCTTCATCCCAGTAGATGTAGGTCTTCTTCACGAGGCCCGGCGCCATTTCCTCGCTGTAGGTGTTTTTCGGATCGCCCGACGTGACTGTCATATCTTCGCCCGCGGGCGGCGGATTGCCGATCTGCGTGTCACGTGTCGACGCATCCTGCCCTTTGACGTCAGCCTGCGTCCCCGCGTTCTGCGGCACGATATCGACGAACACGCGGAACGGTTTCGTCAGATTGGCGACGCGGTATGTCATCCCCGGCTGCAGATGCAGCGTCACGAGGAAATGACCTTTTTTCTTTTGATAGTCAACGGACTCGACGCGCCTGCCGGCGAACGAGGTCTGTTTCAGCGCCGAAACATCGACATCCGAAAAGTCAAACGTCACCGTGCTGCCGTCTTCCGCGCCCGCGACCGTATAAATCGGCATCGCCGACACGTCAAAGACCACGCGGTCATGCTGCTGATTGCTGTGAAAACGAACACCGGTGAGGTCTGCCGAAGCCGCAAACGTCAGTGACTGCGCGGCAAACAAAAGCGCCGCCGCCAAAACACCGGCGCGCCGCATCATACGAGAGAATTTCAACGAAGTACACCGCCTTCCAAAAAGAAAAGCCCCCGCCTCGGGGAGCCCTTCCGTAGTTTTAGCTTATGGTTATTTCGATTTCTTATCCTGTTTGCGATCCTTATGACGTCCGCCCACGTCAACCGAGCGTCCGTGGAAATGGGCGAAGGAGTCGAGCGCCTTGCCGCAGCCTTCCGCGACGCAGGAAAGCGGATCATCCGCGAGCGCCGTCGGGATCTCCGTGCCCCGACGAATCAGTTCGTCGAGTCCGTAGAGCATCGATCCGCCGCCCGTCAGGATAATCCCGCGGTCCATAATATCGGCCGACAGTTCCGGCGGCGTATCCTCGAGGACCTTTTTGACGGCTTCGAGAATGCTCTCAACCGACAATTTGACGGCTTCGGCAGCCTGCGCCGTCGTAATCGTCACCGTTTTCGGCAGGCCGGAGAGCAGATCGCGTCCGCGGATCTCCATCGATTCATCGCGCGCTTCCGGATAAGCCGCACCGACACGCATTTTGATGTCTTCTGCCGTGCGCTCGCCGATCATCATGTTGAACTCGCGTTTGACATACGCGATGATATCCGAGTCAAACTTGTCACCCGCGATACGCAGGCTTGCACTCGTGACGATGCCGCCGAGACTGATGACGGCAACATCCGTCGTTCCGCCGCCGATGTCAACGACCATCGAACCGCACGGCTCCGCGATGTCAAGTCCCGCCCCCATCGCTGCTGCGAGCGGCTCCTCGATGAGCTGGGCATGACGTGCTCCTGCCTGTTCCGCCGCTTCCTGTACGGCGCGCTGTTCTACCATCGTTGCCCCGGTCGGGATGCAGATGATAACACGCGGGCGGAACACGAAACTGCGTCCGACAACCTTTTCGATGAAATGACGCAGCATACTTTCCGTAATATCATAATCCGCAATAACGCCTTCGCGCAGCGGACGAATCGCAACGATATTTCCCGGCGTACGGCCGATCATACGGCGCGCTTCCTCGCCGATCGCAAGAACCTGATTTGTATCTTTATCAACCGCGACAACAGACGGCTCGCGCAGGACAATGCCCTTGCCTTTGACATAAACGAGCACATTCGCCGTGCCGAGGTCAATCCCGATATCCATTGACATTCCAAACATTATAATAGATCTCCTTCCAAAAGACTGAATCCCTCAGATGAGTGTAACAAGCAAAGATGAAGAAAACCTGTTTTTGGTTTTGCTTCGCAGATTCGGATACTATATTATACTAATTTGCACGGGAATACAACCGTTCGAGCGGAGATTTTGCCGAAAAACGAACGCAGGTTCAGCAGGTATGGCAAGCATCGTAAATGCCGGCTTTCTTCAGCGTGCGGACAACGGTTTCGCCGATCTGGGCAACCGTATCGGCCACTTCGATGCCGACGGCGTTGAGCGCCTTGATTTTATCGGCCGCCGTGCCTTTGCCGCCCGCGATAATCGCACCCGCATGACCCATACGTTTGCCCGGAGGAGCCTGACGTCCCGCGATAAACGCCGCAACCGGTTTTTTCATATTCGCCGCGATCCATTTGGCCGCGTCTTCCTCGGCATTGCCGCCGATTTCACCGATCATGAGGACGGCATACGTATCGGGATCGTCATTGAACTGTTTCAGCGCGTCAAGGAAATCCGTTCCTTTGACCGGGTCGCCGCCGATACCGATCGCCGTTGTCTGGCCGATTCCCGCCGCCGTGAGCTGGAACGTCGCTTCATACGTCAATGTCCCGGAGCGGGAAATGACACCGACATGACCTTTGCGGTGGATATATCCCGGGATAATACCGAGTTTCGCCTCGTCGACGGTCAAAATGCCCGGGCAGTTCGGCCCGATGAGCTGCGTCTTCTTGCCTTCGAGATAACGGCGGACCTTGATCATGTCAAGAACCGGTACATGCTCGGAAATGCAGACGACAACGCCGAGTTCCGCGTCGGCGGCTTCCATGATCGCGTCAGCGGCAAAACGCGCCGGTACAAAAATGACCGATGCATTCGCGCCCGTCGCTTCCTTCGCGTCACGAACCGTATTGAAAACGGGAACGCCTTCGACTTCCTGTCCGGCCTTGCCCGGCGTAACGCCGGCGACAATCTGCGTGCCGTACTCGATCATCTGTTTTGTATGAAAACGGGCTGCCTTGCCGGTAATCCCCTGTACGATGACTTTTGTCTCTTTACCAACGAAAATACCCATGTTGATCCACCTCAGCCTTCCTGTTTCTCTGCCGCGTGAACGAGATTTACGATTGTCTCGGCGCCGCCTTCCATCGTCGGCGCCATAATGACGTTGGCGATCGGCGTTTCCTTCAGGATTTCACGGCCGCGTTCGACGTTCGTTCCTTCGAGGCGGACAACAACGGGAACCGGCAACGAATGACCGTCTTCCGAAACCATCTTCGCCGCATCGACAATGCCCTGCGCGACGAGGTCGCATTTGTTGATGCCGCCGAAAATATTGACGAAAATGCCTTTCGCCTGGCCGCCCGCGAGCATAATACGGAATGCCGTCGCGATTTTTTCCGGCGTCGAGTCACCGCCGACGTCAAGGAAGTTCGCGGGTTCGCCGCCGTAAAATTTTATCATGTCAACCGTTGCCATCGCGAGTCCGGCACCGTTGACCATGCAGGCGACATCGCCGCCGAGATTGACATAGTTGAGTCCCGCAGCCGCCGCGGCGCTTTCCTTCGGATCTTCCTCGCTCGCGTCACGGAGCTCCGTGATCTCCGGATGGCGGAACAATGCGCTGTCGTCAAAATTAAGCTTCGCGTCAAGCGCGACGACGTCGCCTTCCTCCGTCGTAACGAGCGGATTGATCTCCGCGAGCGAGCAGTCCTCACCGACAAAGGCATTATAGAGGCACATCATGAGCTTTTCCGCTTTGCGGATGCATTCCGCCGGGAAATGAAGCGCATACGCCATGCGGCTTGCCTGGAACGGCAAAAGTCCGACCGCGGGGTCAATGTATTCTTTGATGATCTTTTCCGGTGTTTCGGCCGCGACCTGTTCGATCTCCATGCCGCCTTCCTCCGAGCCCATCATGACGACACAGGCCGTTTGACGGTCAATGACAAAGGACAGGTAATATTCCTTGCGGATATGCGAACCCGCTTCGATGAGCAGACGGTTGACCTGCTTGCCCGCAGGGCCCGTCTGTTTCGTCACGAGGATTTTGCCGAGGAGTTCCTGTGCGTAGGCGCGCACTTCCTCCGGCGAATGCGAGAGTTTGACACCGCCCGCTTTGCCTCGTCCGCCGGCATGGATCTGAGCTTTGACGACTTTGACGTCACCCGGGATTTCCGCCGCGTTTTTGACGGCTTCCTCCACAGAAAACGCCGGCTTCCCTTCCGGGACCGTCACACCGTATGAGCGCAGCACCGCCTTGCTCTGATATTCATGGATATTCATTCCACCCACTCCTTATCACAATTGACGCACAGATGTGCTCGGTAAACAAATAAACTTCCGTGTTGTTTCGTCTGTAGTGCCAAACGATACTCCCATTGTAAACTCTTCCATACAAAATGTCTATAGTTTCTATGTGAATACAATATAGAAAAACGGGCAGCAGATGGCCTGCTGTCCGTTTACGGTCTGACACGTCAGGCCTGATGTTTCTTTTGATGATATGCTTCGAGCTCTTCGGCCGCACCGTTCAGCATTTTCTGCGTGACCTTGTACGGCAGAGGCTGGCTGTTCTGTTTTTGCACGGCGAGGCGGAACACGCGGCGGATTTCTTCTTCGCTTGCCCCGATATCCTGACGGCAGGTCGGCAGTCCGACTGTTTCACAGAACGCGTAGAACCGTTCGAACTCCTCCTGCTGTTTGTCGCAGAGCAGGAGAAGCAGGATGCCGTATGCGGCGAGCCCGCCGTGATGACTGCAGCGTTCGTTTTCCGGGAGTGTCGCGAGTTCGGCGAACACAGCATGGGCGATCTGCCCGTGATATTCCGGCGCGGCAAAGTTTGACACGAGGCCGCTCGTCATGATGACGGCGAGCGCGACTTCTTCAAACGCATCCGTGACGCGGTGGTTTTTATTATCCTCGATCGCCTGTGCACCGAATTCATAGATCGGTCCGGCACAGCGGCCCGCAAGCGCGACGCCGATACCGTCGCGGTGTGTCAGTTTCTGACCGCGCGCCGCGATCTGCGCTTCGTAGCATTTCGCCATCGTATCGCCGATCCCGCGCAACAGGAATTCGGACGGAGCCGAGGACAAAATGCGGCTGCAAAGGAAAACATGCACCGGCGGCATTTCCGCGCTTGCATATTCGAGGAATTTCCCGTCCGGCGTATAGATCGTCGCGATACGCGAGCAGGCTGAGCAGCTCCCTGCAACAGTCGGCAGCGTAAAGTACGGCTTATGCAGACGGTCGGCGACAATTTTTGCCGTATCCATGGCCCTGCCGCCTCCGACGGCAAAGACAATGTCCGCTTCTTCGACGGCCGGGTCGCGGGAAATGACGTCAATGGTCTCGTACGTCGTGAGTCCGCCGCCGTTGATAAAGCCGGTAAACTCCATGCCGACGCCCTCGACGGCTTTGATCATCTTTTCCTGCGCCGCTTCGATGCCGCGGCGTCCGCCGATGACAACGATCGTCTTGCCGTAACGCGGGCAGACCTCGCGGATTTTCTCATATGCTTCTGCGCCGATCGTGTAGTTCGGCGTCGTTACCGTATACCTGCCTTGCATAAGTCAGCCCTCCTGAGATGTTCTGTCAGTCCTGCAGTCCGACCTGATAAACCGTTTTTGCTTTCCACGTATCGCCGGCCTTGAGGAGCGGCTGCGGGAAGTTCGGGTTGGCCGGGGAGTTCGGATAGAACTGCGTTTCGAGGCAGAATGCACTGCGCATCGGGAACGTTGCGCCGCCTTTTCCGCCTTCCTGATCACCTTTGAGCCAATTTGCCGTATAGAACTGAACACCCGGCTGCGTCGTATAGCAGGTCAGCGTCAGACCCGTTTTGTCCGATTCGGCGTGAGCGGCTTTTTTGAGGCCGTCAACCAGCGGTTCTTTGCGGATGACCCAGTTGTGATCGTAGCCGCGTCCGAAATTGAGCTGGTCAAAGTCATCGTCAATATGCTCGCCGATCCGCGTCAAATTGCGCAGATCCATCGGCGTGCCCTCGACGGAAAGAATGCGCCCGTCCGGCAGAGACTCGCTGTCTGCCCACGTGTAAAGATCCGAGAAAAGCTGGATTTTCTGGTCGAGAACGGAGCCCGATGCGTAGCCGTCAAGGTTGAAGTACGCATGGTTCGTGAGGTTGCAGATCGTATCTTTGTCGGATACGGCCGTATAATCGAGCGTCAATTTGTTGTCATCCGACAGCGAATAAAGGACGCTTACCGTCATATTGCCCGGATAGCCGCCTTCGCCGTCTTTGCTGTGATACGTCAGCTTAACGCCCTCCGGCGTTTCCTCGGCATCCCAGATATGATAATGGAAGCCTTTGACACCGCCGTGGATGTGGTTCTGTTTCTTGGAGCCCGTGTTGAGTTCGAGCTGGTATTCTTTGCCGTTGATGAGGATTTTGCCGCCCGCAATACGATTGGCATGGCGTCCGACGAGGGCGCCGAAACTTGCCGTATCTTTTTCGTACGACGGAGCATCTTTATACCCGAGCAGGATGTCAACGACTTTGCCGTCCTTGTCTTTGACACGCCAGCTGACGAGACGGGCGCCGTAGTTCGTAATCTGAACTTCCGTGCCCTGTGCATTGGTCAGCGTATAGAGATCGACGCTGCTGCCGTCGCTCATTTTGCCGAAATCTTCTTTTTTGATTGCTGTCATAACCGTATCCCTCCAGAAATCTCCGAAACGAACCGGCAGGAAGCACGGGGAAAGCGTTTACTTTTTCCGTTCTGCCGGTTTCAGGCTTAATCAGGTTTATTATACCGCATTTTCGTCGATTTGTCGCGCTTCTCCGACGGTTTCCAAAGCGGGCATGTCAGCGAATGACCTGGCCGCACCGCCCGGCACATTGACGGCAAATACGGACTCCGAACGCTCCGTATCAGCGGATGCCGATGAGTTTCGGGATCTCCGCGAGATCGTCAACAACTGTGTCGGCGAGCGAGAGATCCTGCGCTCCCGAATGCGGATTACGGAACGCGACGCAGAACGCCCCGGCGCGTTTTGCCGCGAGGATGCCCGTTTCCGCGTCCTCGACGACGATGCAGCGCTCCGGTTTGACGCCGAGACGATCTGCCGAGATCGTATAGATCGCGGGATTCGGCTTGCTTTCGGGGAGTTGGCTGCCGGAGAGAACCGATGTGAAGAACGGGCGCAGATCGAGCCGGTCGAGTACGATATTCATCACGACTTCCCACGACGACGTCGCGAGCGCGAGCGGGATCCCCGCCTCATGAAGCGTGCGGATGAGTTCAAGCGAACCCGGCACGGTGTCAATGACGCCGCTGTGCAGGACTTCGAGATAACGATCGTGTTTATAATCGACGACTTCCTTGAGCGTCAGATCTGTACGGTGCTGCGCCTCGATCGCTTCGCCGAAAATGACTTCGCTCGTCCGCCCCATATAGTGAACGAGACGGTTCTCGTCAAACGTCAGCCCGAAATGATGAAACGTATCCATTTTGACGCGCGAATGAATCGGTTCGCTGTCGAGGATGACGCCGTCCATGTCAAACAGGAATGCATCCGGTCTCTGCAAAGTAAATCCCCCTTAAAACTAGCAAACGATATTTCGGCTACCATTATACAACAGAGTGCGCGGCGGCGCTACGTTTCTTGCATACGCCCGTTCCGCAAAAAAAAAGAAGCCCCGCCGAAGCGGGACTTCCGTCTTTTTAACGATACTCGAGATCGCGGGTGCCGCGGCGAAGTTCCTCGGAAACCGGAAGCGTCGCCTCATAGCGGCGGACAATGACGACTGTCGTCATAATGCCGGCAAGCAGAACGATGGCGGCAAGAAGGATGACGCGCATCGCCGAACTGTCACTGTCCCCGTCACCGTCAAACAGTCCGCCGAGACTGTCCGTGACACTCGAAAGTGCCGGTCCGAAACTCTGAACGGCATTGTACGTGTTGTACGCCGTCGCAAACGTATTCCAGCCCGCCGCGCCGAGATTGCCGAGCGATTTTTCGCGCGCGAACGAGATCCACGACTGAATCGTGATGAGGATACCCGTACCGATCATCGGCACAACGATCATGACGTAAATGAGGTTCAGCAGAACCATCGCGAGTTCCGGCGGCAAATACCCCGCCGAAGCCGCAATGTACGTGATAACAACAGCATAAACATACGTAAAACCGATCGCCGACTGAATCGCGCCGCACCAGGCGAGGACGCGGATCCATCCTCCGACAGCTTTCGTTTCGGCCCAGACACGGCCGACGTTCCTCGCGTTGAGGAAACTGATGACGAGATTGACACCCAAAACAAGCATCAATAACAGCATTTTTGACATTCTCCTTTATCTGTATCAATACATTTCTTTCGAATATGCTATCAGTCTAGCGGGGAATTCTGAAAAATGTCTAAAAGTCAAGCATTAACCTTTTTCGTCCTGAATAAAGCGGCGGAAGAAGCCCGAAACCTTGTCTTTCGGCGACTGCGGCTTATTCTGCTGCTCTTCGTCATACGAGTCCTCCGCGGGTTTCGCCCCGGATTTCTTCTTGAGTCCGGACGGCGGCACCGGGGCTGACGGCATATGACCGCCTGAGTGCGGCGTACTCATCTTCGGCGTCGGGCGAACCGGCCATTTTTCCGGCGAGCTCATCGGGAAAACCGGCTCGGCCTGCAGGCCGCGGGCGGAGGATTTTTTCTCATCGTCGGCATTTGACTCCGGTTTCGCCTTCTTATTGGGCGAAAACAACGTTTCACGGACGGACGGGATCACGACGGTTTCCTCGGTGACGGGAGCGGCTTTTTTAACGACCGGGATGCCCGGAAGCGTTTTATCCTCGATGTCCTGAGCTGACGGGACATCCGGTTTCGCGGCAGGTTTTGCCGATTCCGGTTTGACGTCAACGGTTTCCTTTCCTGCGCCGGGAACCGGCTCGTCCTTAACGGAATTTGTCGTGTCAGACTTGACGTCCGCGGTTTCTTTTGCGGCTTTTCCAGTTTCGGCAACCGGTTCCGTCTTAACGAAAGCCGCCGTGTCCGATTTGACGTCAACATCGGTAACAGAACCTACCTTAGCAGACGGTTCATTTTCCCCTGTCAAAGAGAACGCCGGCGTTGCCGAAGCCGCTACGTCTTTTGCCGCAGCCGCTTTCGCTTCAAACGCATTCACAGCCGCCTGCACCGAAGCGGACGTCGAAACGGACGCCTGCGCCGAAGCCGACGCGTTTGACGTCAAAACGGCATTGGAAACCGCGGATGCAGACGATTTTGACGTCACCGTTTCAACGGCCGGTTTCGGTTCATCCGCCGCATTTGACGTCAAAACCGGCGCTTCGCGGTGCGTATACGTCTCCTCAAAGACCATCTCGCCGACGCAGAGTCCCGGCGTCAAAACGATAATATTCGGCGTCGCATTCGTCAGGCCGAGATAGACATAGCCCGAAAATCCCGGATCGAGCTGCTGACCGTGAAGGAGCAGTCCGAGACGGTTGAACACCTCGCGCGGACGCAGATACGCCGTCATATCCTTCGGCAAATGGAACTGTTCCTGCGAGCGGATCAGCATATATTCGCCCGGAACCATCTGGTATCCGTTTTTCTCCACGACAACCTCGCGCTCCGACAAACGCACGGAATCCGTACGGCGCAGGTCGACGCCGCCCGGCACGCGGCGAAACGTCTGTGCGATATTCCCGGCCGTCACGTCATACGATGCCGTGCGGATATGATCCGCGCGCATCCCCTCGATCATTCCCTCGTTATCAATCCGTTTACGAATCTCTTCCCCCGTTAACGGCATATCGGTCATCTCCTATATCTTACAAACATGGTTCTGTTCTTTGTTTTGATTATAGCGGAAAAGACCGCAGACTTCCAGTCTCAGTTAAGAATCCCATCGGCCGCGTCATGCCGTAATGTCAATCCCGGTAAAATTTCCCTCCCCGGTGCCGCAGTCACACTCTTTATCGCTGAATTATGATATAATAATTTATAATAATCGTTTATCTGTCCCCGAAAGAGGTGTTACCCATGAAAAAGAAAATTGCCGCCGTCTTCGCCGCGTTTATGCTCGTTTCGTCCATCACGGTTTTTGCCGCAACTGCGAGCGTCAATGACCGTTCCGACTGCCCGAGCAACTGCCGCTATACGCAGCAGTGTACACCGGATAATTACTGCGGCAGACGTGACTGCCCGCGTGATAACAACTGCTACAATAACGGAAACTGCACACCGCAACGGAACAACCGCAGCTGCGGATGCTGACAAAGAAAGCCTCGACAGACTCAACTGCCGGGGCATTTTTATGTCAAAAAACATTAACAACGATTAACTGAGGCAGCAGGGATACCGGTCTGACTGACTTTGCGTCAGCAGGCGTCAGATCGTCTGACGGTTTCACCCGGAGCCCTGCATTGTTTCAGCGCAGCGGTTTGATGCAGGGCGACTTCATTGAGTGAAACTGTCCGGTGATCAGCCTGCAGCATGAAAGGAAGACCGGTATTCCTGCTGCCGTCGGGTCAACGTCAACGTAAATCCGTGTCACGCGAGCGTCAACAGCAAATCGACATTCTCCGGACAATATTCGACCTCCGCGGACCAGCGGCGTACCGCATCGGGGAGATCGCCCGTAATACGTGCCGCAGCGGCGATAAACTCCGCACCGATCTGCGCATAAGCGGCAACCGATTCCGCGCCGTCCGTGTCAACGCGCTCGAGCGCGCGGTAAAGAATATAATCATAAATACGCCGGAAAAGTCCTTCCGGCAGAGCCTCAGTCCAGTCAGGCGGCAGATTGGTAAGCCGATCCTGCAAATGCGCGAGATAATCCTCCCATTCCGCGTCAATCGGACGCAACGCCGCATGACAGTCAAACGCAAACGACGCGGCTTCCGCATCGGCATCGGGGACAAAGGACAGTTCCCGCGCCGAAAACGGAATCCGGAGTTTTGACGTCAATTCGGCAAGCGTCATTGGCGCGTTCACAGAAGCCAACGCGGCAATAACGGCGGAAGCCGAAGACATGACTTCTTCGACCGACGGTGCCGGCGTCTTCCGTTTACGGGAAACAAACTGCAGCGACTTATCAGACGCCAGCAGCAACTCAACCGTCTTTTCACAGGAAAGTCCGACCCCGGCGAGCGTCATCCCGTTGACCTTCGTATAAAAACGCGGATGACGGCGGCAGATCTCCGTGAGAAAATTCTCCCCCTTTTCACCGATCAGATAACACAGCCCGTTATCCCGTAGAAACGGGCAGCGTCCGTTTTCGCGCAGACGAAAATGCCAGACATCATCATCATGAACAAGATTGTTGCGCAGCTCCACGCCGAGTGCGCCCGACGTCTGTTCGTACCGCGCCAGCGTCGGTACATCCACATCGATTTCCCAGCCGGCACAGCACGTATGACGACATTGGTCCGCTTTGCAGACGAAATTTCCATAAAAATCCGGAATGATCACATCCATGTGTATCTCTCCTTTGGCAAAATCAGCAGCCCCGTCTACTATTATACAGGAAATACGCCGTCTGCCAACAATTGATCTCGTCTATCCCGGCCTTTTGACGTCAACCGAATAAAAACCATCCGGTTCTGTGTCAAACGACGTTATTCGTGTTACAATGAGATATTCGCACGATACAAACTTGAATCGGAAAAGAGGACTTCCCTTGGCACTGCTTACACTCACTTTATTTATCGCGGGACTCATATTCTGTCTTTCCGCAGGGCTTCCCCTGATCGCGGCACTTCTCTTCGGCTATGCGCTGTTCTTTCTCTACGGCAGGCGTTACGGCTTGTCTGTCCGCGAACTGCTGCAATTGACAAAAGACGGAATTCTCTCCGTCCGCACCGTGCTCATCGTCTTTGTCCTCATCGGTATGCTCACGGCTTCCTGGCGCGCAAGCGGGACGATTCCGTACATCGTCTCTCTCGCCGGTGTTGTCATCCGCCCGGAAATCTTTCCGCTCGCCGCGTTTCTCCTCAATGCCGGTCTGTCTCTCCTCATCGGTACGTCGTTCGGCACCGTCGCGACAATGGGCGTCATTTGCATGTCCATGGGAAATGTCATGGGAATCAGTCCCGTCATCACGGGCGGCGCCGTTCTCAGCGGCATTTACGTCGGCGACCGCTGCTCGCCGCTTTCGACCAGTGCTCTCGTCGTCGCATCGATCACGAAAACGGAATTCTACGACAACCTGCGCATCATGGCAAAAACGGCCGTTCTGCCGTTTTGTCTCACCGCCTTCATCTACGGCGTTCTCGGCTTTTTCACCGGCGCATCCGGCGCGCCCGCGGATACGGCTTCTCTTTTCCGTAATAGTTATACATTGACGCCAATTCTGCTTCTCCCGGCTGCTGCCGTCATCATCATGCCGCTTTTGCGCATTGACGTCCGTTTGACCATGGAAACAAGCCTCATCCTTGCACTCCTTCTCTGCATCATCATCCAACATATGGATCCTCTGACACTTCTCCCCATGCTGCTCACAGGCTACGAATCGCCCGATCCCGCCATCGCGCGCATGATGAACGGCGGCGGCATCACCTCCATGATCCTCCCCGGCTTCACCGTCGCGATTTCCTGCTCCTACGCCGAAATCCTGCAAAAAACCGATCTTCTCGAACAAGTCCGCGCCGCCGTCGCCCGACTCGCCGCAATCGCCTCACGCCGCCTCTCCCTCATCACCGTTGCATCCTGCACCGCCATGGTCACCTGCAACCAAACCCTTTCCTCCATCCTCACACAACAGCTCTGCCACGAAATCATCCCCGACAACCGTCAAATGATGATCGGCATCGAAAACACCACCATCGTCATCGCCGCCCTGATCCCGTGGTCCATCGCCTGCTCCGTCCCGCTCGCCACGATCGAAGCGCCGTCAACCGCCATCCTCTGCGCGTGCTACCTCTACCTCCAACCCCTCCTCGGCTGGAAACTAAAAAAATAAATCGACATCAAAAAAGCCACGGCGCATCGGACAAATCCGACAAACCGTGGCTTTCTTCATGTCAAGTCAAACAAACGTAAGGGATCGCAGGAACGTTCCGTATGCCGTAAACGATACGTGAGGCAGGAGACGATCGACCTGACTGACTTGCTGCAAAGGGCGTTAAGAAAAAATTGCACTTTCGCCTGGAGCCTGTTTCTTTTAAGCGTAGCGTTTTGAAACAGGCGACTAAATTAAGCGAAAGTGCAATTTTTGTAGCCGCAGTGTCGGAAGGAAGGGCGATCGTCCCCTGCCGTCTCGACGTAAATCAATCAAGTATCGGGAAGCGCACCGCGATCCCGCCTCGTTAAGCTGACATCATTTTTTCTGCGACCCGTCATCCTCCAGCGCATGATCGAGCGTATGCCACGCGAGCACGGCACACTTCACGCGTGCCGGCATATGCGCAACACCTTTGAGCGCCAAGGCCTCATCAAGCTCCTCGAGCTCCGACTCATCCGTCACCTCGCCCTTAATCATCCCGATAAAGAGCTGCGCCAAATGCTTCGCTTCCTTGACCTCGCGGCCGCGGATCAAGTCAATCATAATATCCGTGCTCGCCTGCGAAATCGCACAGCCGACACCCGTAAACGACGCATCCTTGACCTTGCCGTCTTCAATCTCGAGCTCCAGCGTAATCTCATCGCCGCAGCTCGGGTTATGGCCGCGCAGCGCGCACGTCGCATGCGGCAAATGACGCTTATTTTCCGGATCGCGGCTGTGCTCGCCGATGACTTCCGTATAAATATCAGACAGTGCCATACCCGAGAACCCCCCTGACTTTCTTCAGCGCGTCAATCCAGCGGTCGACGTCTTCCTTCGTATTGTAAAGATAGAAACTGGCGCGGCACGTCGCGTTCTGACCGAGATACTCCATGAGCGGCTGGGCGCAGTGATGACCCGCGCGGACCGCGACACCGTAACTGTCAAGAATTGTCGCGACATCATGCGGATGAACGTCCTTGACATTAAACGTAATGATACCCGTCTTATTGTCTCGCGTCGAATCACAGCCGTACAGTTCGATATACGGCAGTTCCTTGAGCTGCGGAATCGCATAGTCAACGAGTTCTTTTTCGATCGCCTCAATGCGGTCAAACGTAATCGACTCGAGATAATCGATCGCCGCGGCAAGCCCGGCGGCACCGCCGACATTCTGCGTACCGGCTTCGAATTTTGCCGGCAGTTCCGCAAACGTCGTGTCCTGTTCATGGACATACTCGATCATATCACCGCCCATGAGGAACGGCGGCATCTTGTCGAGAATCTCATATTTCCCGTAGAGGACGCCGATACCCATCGGGGACAGCATCTTATGACCCGAAAAGGCGAAGAAATCCGCGTCCAGATCCTGAACGTCAACTTTCATATGCGCGACGCTCTGCGAACCGTCAACGACGCAGACCGCACCGACGCTGTGTGCTTTTTTGACGACTTTTTTGACGTCATTTTTGAGGCCGAGGACATTTGACACCTGCGTCACGGCGACAACTTTCGTTTTCTCCGTGATCTTCGTCTCGATGTCTTCGTCCGAAAGGTTCGCATCATCTTCGAGATAGATGTACTTCAGCGTTGCGCCCTTGGCTTTTGCAACATACTGCCACGGCACGAGATTGCTGTGGTGTTCGGCGACCGTGATGACAATTTCGTCACCCGCGTTGACATTTGTCAGGCCGTAACTGTAAGCGACGAGGTTCAGCGCCTCCGTCGCGTTTTTCGTAAAGAGAATCTCCTCCGGGCGTTTCGCGTTGATGAACTTCTGTACGCGCGCGCGGGAGTTTTCGTAAATATCGGTGGCCTCAACCGACAGCGCATACGCGCCGCGGTGCGGATTAGCGTTGCAGCCGCCGTAATAGGTGCAGAGGGAACGGATCACCTGTTCCGGTTTCTGCGTCGTTGCGCCGTTATCGAGATACGCGATCTGCTGTCCGTTCATTTTCGTATGGAGCAGCGGAAAATCGCGGCGGAATTCCTGTGCATCACTCATGATTTGCCAGCCTCCCCTGAAGGTATTCGTCAACTTCCTGTTTCAGTGCTTCATCCGGGATGCGGTCGAGGACCGGATTGAACGAAGCTTCGACGATGAGACGCTGTGCATTCGGCAGATCGAGGCCGCGGCTCATCAAATAAAACAATTTGTCCTCGTCCATACGTCCGACACTGACGGCATGATGACCGTCAACGTCATCTTCATGCGACAGCATGATCGGTACGCTGCGGTTGCGTACGCCCGGCGAAAGCAGGATGACTTCCTCGTTTTCGCGGCCGACGGAGCCTTTCGCCCCCTCGATGAAGTCAAGCGTACCGCGGAAAATCTTTTCGCTCGTGTCAAGCATGGCACCGCGGACCTGCATATTCGCATCCGTGCGGCGTCCCGCCTGACGAATCGTGTAGTTCAGGTCAACTTTACGGCTGCCGTCGCTGAAATAGAGCCCCCAAATGTCAGCCTTGCTGTCATTGCCGGCGAGGTTGACGTCAAGTTCACTCATCGCCTGCGAAGCGCCGGCTTCAACGACCGTGTAGCGGAATTCGGCGTCTTTGCCGACCGTGACTTTGACACGGCTCGTCGCCGTTTCGTCCGTCGGCACGAGCTGGATGTTGACGAGATGGAGTTTCGCTCCGTCCTCGATGCGGATGTCCACGTTCTGCTGTGCGCCTGCGCGGCGCGTCAAAATATATTCTTCCGTTTTCCCGGCTTCGACGAGCAGGCTTTCATTTTCCTGTTTTTCCGGAATCGGTCCCGCGACACGGGCTTCGTTGACGCCGAGCCAGCGCCAGGTACGCATCGGGATCCGGCTGAATACGGTTAAGTCATTATTCATCTTCATGCCTCCTTATCCCATCGTACCTTCGAGTTCGATATTGACGAGATTGTTCATCTCGACGGCGTACTCGAGCGGCAGTTCCTTGGCGATCGGTTCGACGAAACCGCGGACAATCATCGCGCGCGCTTCATCTTCGTCGATACCGCGGCTCGTGAGGTAGAAAATCGCCTCATCGCTGATGCGGCCGATTTTTGCCTCATGCCCGATATCGGCGCGGTCGCCCTCGATATCCATAACCGGCAGCGTGTCACTGCGGGATTTGTTGTCAAGCATCAGGGATTCGCAGTTGACGGAGCATTTTGCATCCGGCGCGCGGCGCGTGACTTTGACGGCACTGCGGTACGTGGCTTTGCCGCCGTCTTTGGAAATCGTACGCGTGTTGATGTTGGCGGACGTATGCGGTGCCGTCATGATGACGCTTGCCCCCGTGTCAAGGTCCTGACCTTTCGCCGCGAACGTGACACCCGTGAACTCGCATTTTGCGTTTTCGCCGTGCAGGATACTGCACGGATAGAGGCAGGAAACATGCGAACCGAACGAACCCGAAACCCATTCGATGATGCCGTCTTTTTCGACGAGCGCACGTTTCGTGTTGAGGTTCATCATGTTGCGCGACCAATTTTCGATCGTCGAATAACGCAGGCGCGCGCCTTCTTTGACGAACAGTTCGACGCAGCCGGCATGCAGGTTTGTGACGTTATATTTCGGAGCAGAGCAGCCTTCGATAAAATGGAGGCTTGCACCCGGCTCAACGATGATGAGCGTGTGCTCGAATTGTCCTGCGCCTGCCGCATTGAGACGGAAATACGACTGCAGAGGAATTTTGACATGAACGCCGGCCGGAACGTAAACGAACGAACCGCCCGACCAGACGGCACCGTGCAACGCCGCAAATTTATGGTCTTTCGGCGGCACGAGCGTCATGAAATATTCTTTGACGATATCTTCGTAATCGCGGATCGCCGTTTCCATATCCGTGTAAACGACGCCCTGTTTGACGAGGCTTTCCTGAATGGAATGGTAAACGACTTCGGAATCGTACTGCGCGCCGACACCGGCGAGGGATTCTTTCTGTTCGGCTTCCGGGATGCCGAGACGGTCAAACGTGTTTTTGATGTCTTCCGGCACTTCTTTCCAGTTGCCCGTCATCTTGGCGTTCGGCTGGACATACGTGATGATGTTGTCCATGTCGAGGTCGTCGAGGCTCGGTCCCCACGTCGGCAGTGCCATTGAATTGTAAATCGCAAGCGATTTGAGGCGGAAATCAAGCATCCACTGCGGGTCATGCTTGCGCGCGGAAATATCGCGGACGACTTCTTCGGTGAGGCCTTCCTGTGTTTTATAGATCGAGTTGTCGGCGTCTTTGACGTCATAAATCGTACGCTCGATGTCCTCGATGTATGTCTTTTTCTTAAACTCCTGACGAAGCTCTTCCTTGTGAGCAAAGGCTTCCTGTTCTTTTTTATCCATCGTCAGCACCTCACTTTGCCTGTGCTTCGAGGATGCGGGCAAAGCCGTTTTCGTTGATCTCGTTGACGAGTTCCGGGCCGCCCTCTTCGACGATGCGTCCGCCCATGAGGACGTGAACGCGGTCGACGTTGAGGTCTTCGAGGATACGCGTATTGTGCGTGATGATGAGGCAGGAGTTGTTTTCGTTGTGGAATTTGGCAACGCCTTCGGAGACGACGCGGACGGCGTCGACGTCAAGTCCGGAATCTGTCTCGTCAAGGAGTGCAAGTTTCGGGTTCAGCATGAGGAGCTGGAGGATTTCGTTGCGTTTTTTCTCGCCGCCGGAGAAGCCGACGTTGAGGTAACGGCCCGCGTATTCCGGTTTGATCTGCAATTCGGCCATCATGGCTTTAAGTTCTTTGCGGAACGGGATGAGTTTGACGCGTTCGCCCGTGATCATCTGTTTGGACGTACGGATCATGTTTTCGACGGTGATGCCGGGGATTTCTTCCGGGTTCTGGAACGACAGGAAGAGGCCTTTGCGTGCACGCTCATACGTTTTGAGGCCGAGAAGGTCTTCACCTTCGAAGCTGATGCTGCCGCTCGTGACTTCGTATTTCGGATGACCCATGATGACGTTCATGAGGGTCGATTTACCTGAACCGTTCGGTCCGAGGATGACATGGACTTCACCTTTGCCGACGCTGAGGCTCAGTCCTTTTAAGATTTCCTTACCTTCGACACCGGCATGGAGGTCGGTGACTTCTAACAGTTTTTCGCTCATTGTGTGCTCTCCTTTATTTGACACCATAGCGGTGATAAAAATCATTAATCCTTACAAATTTACTCAGGATTATCTTTTTCAATTGTATGGTGTTTAGCCTAAAATGTCAATGAAAGATTTGACATGCAACGAGGCGGGCGTGCGGCCCGTACCCGGATATCTGAGCTGCGGCTAAAAAACGTTCCGTTTCAGGAAAACATCGGGGCGGCGGTGCTTTTCCTGCTTAAAAGCTGCCGCTAAAAAATTGCACGTTCGCTTAATTTAGTCGCCTGTTTCAAACCGCTGCGCTTAAAAGAAACAGGCTCCCGGCGAACGTGCAATTTTTCTTAACGCTTTTCGCAGCAAACCGCAGGAAAAGCACCGCCGCCCCTCTTCTTGCTCGAAAAAAAAGGCCCGTCCCCGAAGGGACAGGTCTTTGTATATGCGTTTGACGTCAAGCTCAGAAAATGTCGTGAGCGAGGACGATCGTCTGGTCGCGGTTCGGGCCGACGGAGACGATGCCGAGTTTGATGCCCGTGACTTCGGACATGCGCCGGAGATAATTCTTGGCATTTTCCGGCAGGTCTTCGTAGTTGCGGATGCCGCTGATGTCTTCTTTCCAGCCCGGGAGCGTTTCGTAAACCGGCTCGACTTCGGCGAGGACTTTGAGGCTGGCCGGGACACCCGGGAGCATTTCGCCTTTGTAGCGGTAACCCGTGCACATTTTGATTTCATCAAAGCCGTCGAGGATGTCAAGGCGCGTTACGGCCATGTAGTCGATACCGGAAAGGATGCCGGCATAACGAACGACGAAGGCGTCGAGCCAGCCCGTGCGGCGCGGGCGCCCCGTGACGGTGCCGTATTCATGTCCGGCATCGCGGATGCGGTCGCCGATTTCGTTGAGCTGTTCCGTCGGGAACGGGCCTTCGCCGACACGCGTGCAGTATGCTTTGACAACGCCGACAACTTTACCGATTTTGTTCGGAGCCACGCCGGCGCCGACGGTTACGCCGCCGGAAACCGGATGCGATGCCGTGACGTACGGATATGTGCCGTAGTCAATGTCAAGCATCGTTGCCTGTGCGCCTTCGAAGAGGATTTTGCGGTCGGCTTTGATTTCTTCGTCGAGGAGTGCGATCGTGTCGCAGACATACGGACGAAGGCGTTCCGCATAGCCCATGTATTCTTTGTAGATTTCGTCATAGGAAAGCGGTTCATGGTCGTAGAGGAGCTGCAGTTCTTTGTTTTTGAGCTCGAGGTTGAATTTCAGTTTGCGGGCGAATTCGTCCGGATCCATGAGATCGCAGACGCGAATGCCGATGCGGTTGTCGCGGTCGACGTAGCACGGACCGATTCCGCGATGCGTCGTGCCGATTTTGTTTTCACCGAGTTTTTCATCGCCGATACCGTCCATGAGACGATGATACGGCAGAACGACCTGAGCGCGGTCCGAAAGGCGGATGCCCGAAACGTCAATGCCGCGTGCTTCCATGGCGTCCATTTCCTGCAACATCGTTTCCGGGTCAACGGCAACGCCGTTCGCGATGACATTATGCGTACCTTTATAGAGAATACCGGACGGAAGCAGGCGGAGTTTGTATTCTTCGCCGTTAACGGCTACCGTGTGGCCGGCGTTGCTGCCGCCCTGAGAACGAACGACGGTTTCAGCCTGCTGTGCGAGATAGTCGACGATTTTGCCTTTGCCTTCGTCGCCCCACTGCGAACCGATGATAACTACAGTTGACATAAGAAATGACTCCTCTCTCAATACAACGGATAAGCCTCCCCGAGGGGAGGCCGGTTCCGGATTTATGCAGGTATTACAGACCGAAACGCTCGAAGATCATGTCGACGTTGCGCAGGAAGTATTTATAATCGAAGCAGTTGTCGATTTCTTCCTTCGTCAGATACTTCGTGATGTCCGGATCTTTTTCGACATTCGTGCGGAAATCTTCGCCCTGCATCCAGCGTTTCATGGCGTTGCGCTGTACCCATTTGTAAGCGTCTTCGCGCAGAACACCTTTGTCAACGACCGTGAGCATGATGCGCTGGCTGTAAATGAGGCCGCCCGTGCGGTTCATGTTATGGAGCATGGCTTCCGGATAAACGAGCAGTTTGTCGATGATGTTGGTAAGCTTTCTCGTGCAATAGTCGAGGTTAATCGTCGTATCCGGCAGGATGACACGTTCGACGGACGAATGGGAGATGTCACGTTCATGCCAGAGCGTGATGTCTTCGAGCGATGCAACGGCGTTGCCGCGGACGAGACGAGCCATGCCGGCAACGCGCTCGCAGTTGATCGGATTGCGTTTATGCGGCATTGCGGACGAGCCTTTCTGGCCCGGGGAGAAATATTCTTCGGCTTCGCGGATGTCCGTACGCTGAAGGTTGCGGACTTCTGTTGCGATTTTTTCGAGCGTGCTGGCGACGATGGCAAGCGTCGTCATGTATTCGGCATGACGGTCACGCTGAATAACCTGCGTAGCAAGACGTACCGGCGTCAGGCCGAGGCGTTTTGCGACCATTTCCTCGATGCGCGGGTCAATGTTGGAGTACGTGCCGACTGCGCCGGAGAGTTTGCAGACGGAAACCGTCTTTTTCGCATGCTCAACGCGGTCGATGTCACGTTCGATTTCGGCGCTCCAAAGGAGGAGTTTGAGGCCGAAGGTCATCGGTTCGGCGTGAATGCCGTGCGTACGGCCGATGCACGGGGTATGTTTGAATTCGACGGCACGGCGGCGCAGAACTTCGAGGAATTTGCGCAGGTCGTCGAGGATGATGTCAGCGGAGTCACGCATCTGCAGGCAGACGGCCGTGTCTTTGACGTCACTCGACGTCAACCCTTTATGGATGTATTTGGAGTCGTCACCGACGTTTTCCGCGACGTTCGTCAGGAACGCGATGATGTCGTGGTGCGTGACGGACTCAATCTCGTGGATGCGGTCTACGTCGAATTTTGCTTTGGCGCGGATGTTGACGGCAGCTTCTTTCGGGATTTCACCGAGTTCGGCCATGGCGTCGCAGGCAGCCATTTCTACGTTCAGGATGGTCTGCCATTCGTTCTGGATCGACCAGAGATGACCCATTTCCGGGTTGGTGTAACGTGCGATCATTCTTGTATTTTCCCCCTCAATAAACCGACGGCGTTTTTTCGCCGCGGAAGTGAAAACACGACTAAAAATTGTGCGGGAAATCAACGATTTCCCTGTTTATCATATCATTTTCGCGCGTTGACTGTCAATGCACGAAGAACGGGATTGACGGTCAATCGGGGAAGTCGTGATTGCGGTTAACACGGCAGGAACGCGGAGCGGTTGCGGATGCCTGAGCTTCGGAACCCGAGACGATGAAAGGAGGAACGGGAATGACGGTCAAAGAACGTTAAATCCGACGGGATGAGGGGACGCCGGGGTCGGCACCATGCTGCGGCTAAAAAAAATCCGTTTTCGCTTAATATAGTCGCCTGAATCAAATCGCTGCGCTTAAACAATTCAGGCTCCCTGCGAAAACGGATTTTTTTCTTTACGCCTTATGCAGCGAGGCGCCGCCCCCGACGTCCCCTCATCCCTTACGTTTCCTTTTTGAGTGCAACCTTCCTCCCCAGTTTAAGCAAGCGTAAGGGATAACCGCGGCGTCTGTGCCGTTTTGCTGCATTAGGCGTTAAGCAAAAATTGCACTTTCGCCCGGAGCCTGTTTCTTTTAAGCGAAGCGGTTTGAAACAGGCGACTCAATTAAGCGAAAGTGCAATTTTTGCAGCCGCAGCTTTTAGGCACAGACGACGTGGTTATCCCGTCTACCACCGATGACTCGTCTGCCAGAAATCCGGCCGTAACATGACGAGGAGCGTGTAGAGTTCGAGTCTACCGAGGAGCATGGCGAAACAGAGTACGGCTTTGACAAATGCCGGAAGACCCGCATAGGTACAGGTTGCCCCCGCGATGCCGAAAGCGGGGCCGATATTCCCCATCGTCGTGACGCTGAGTCCGAACGAATCGAATGTGCTGAGTCCGCAGGCCGTAAGGATCAGGGTCCAGACGAGGATGAAGAAAATATAAAGGAAGAAGAACTGTCCGACACGCATCAGTGTGTCTTCGTCGACGAGGCGTCCGTTCATGCGGACTTCGACGACATGACGCGGCGCCAGTTTTTGACGTACGACGGCCGCGGCATTTTTGACGAGAAGAACGATACGCGAGACTTTGACCCCGCTTGCCGTTGACCCCGCACAGCCGCCCATGATCATGAGCATGAGAAGGACGCCTTTGGAAAACGCCGGCCATTGGTCAAAGTCCGTTGACACGAAACCTGTCGTCGAAAGCGACCCGACCTGAAAGCTCGCGTAGCGAAATGCCGTCAGCGCGTCAAGATCTTTTGCCCAGACGAGGTCGGCGGCGATCGCGGTCATCGCAAGGGCGAGGATGAGGATATACGCCTTAAATTCCGTATTTTGACGGATGACATGCGGTCCTTTGCGCCAGATTTTGTAGTAAAGGCCGAAGTTGCCGCCCGCGAGAATCATAAAGACCGTCATCCAGATTTCGACGACCGGACTCGCAAAGTGCATGGCGTTGTCGTTGTACGTCGAAAAACCGCCCGTGCCGATCGTTGACATCGCGTGTGTCACGGCGATTTCCGGCGTCATGCCGCAGAGGAAGTAGACCAACGCCGCAACGGACGTCAAAAAAATGTAGAGTTTAAAGAGCGCGATCGTCATTTCGTGCAGGCGCGGCATGACGCGTTCGCTCGTCGGCCCCGTCGATTCCGCTTCGTACATGTAGACACTGCTCTGTCCCGCCTGCGGCAGAATCGCGAGGAAGATGACGATGATGCCGAGTCCGCCGAACCAATGCGTCATCATGCGCCAAAAGAGAATGCTCGAAGGGAGCGGCGAAAGATCGGGAATGACCGTCGCGCCCGTCCCCGTAAAGCCCGAGATGCTTTCAAAAATGCCGTCAAGCAGACCGAGATAACCGCCGCAAAGATACGGAAGCATCCCGAGCACCGTGACGGAAAGCCAGCCGAGTCCCGTGACGGCAATGCCTTCGCGCATCGTGAGTTTTTCGTCTTTCAGTACGCCCTGTTCGATGCAGACGTAGGAAACGACGAGACAAACCGCCATTGACGCGATAAACGACGCCGCACTCTCCTCACCGTAACCGAGTGCAAGCGCGAGCGGCACGGCCATCGACGCGCATTCGGCGAGGATCAGCCGCCCGATCAGCGAGCAGACAACGCGAAAATCCATCGAAGCATCCTTTCTGCCACAGCCTTACCAATGACGCTGTGTCGTATGGCGGCTGATCAGCTCAATGAAAACGAGGAACGAGAAAATTTCAATGCGCCCGAGAATCATCAGCAGGCTGCAGACAAAACGCACCCAGTCCGGAAACGCCGAAAGATCGGCAATACCGTAAAGCGCCGCCGTCGCGCCGGTACTGGTCAAACAGCCGACAGTCAAACTCATCGCCTGCATCAATGACATATCCGACAGGGAAAGCACGAGCGAAAAAACGGCGAACGCCACGAAATAGAGGAAAAAGTAGCTGAGAATCCGGCCGACAATCTTTGCCGCCACAGGCAGGCCGTCAAGTCGAATACTGACAACCATATGCGGATGAAGCGTTTGACGCAGTCCCGCCCACGAAATTTTCATGAGAATCATGATGCGAAGCACTTTGATCCCGCCCGCGGCCGATCCCATACAGCCGCCGATCAGCGGCAGGGAAAGGAGCATCATTCGGTCAAAATCCGACCAGCCGTCCATTGACCCGAAAAAATAACCGTTCGTCGACAAAAAGGACACGGCGTCAAAAAAACCGCAGCGCACGGCGTCAAGCGGCGCCATGACGTTATTCCCCGCAAAATGCAGCGAAAGAATCGCCCCCGCGCCCAAAGCGATGAAGAAAAACACGCGCAGTTCCGTATCCTGCAGCAAAAGGAGCGGACGCCGGATATCCCACGCTTTCCAGCAGAGTAAAAGATTGACGCAGGAAAGGATCATGACAAATCCCGTCGCAAGCTCCAGCGCGGGACTGTTATAGTCGGAAAACGAAAAAAACGGCCCGCCGCCCGACGAAATCGTAAAAAACGCCTGCGTCACGGCGAGAAAGGGCTTTAATCCCGCGAGCAAAAAAAGCAGAATCGCGAGAAGCGTCACGACGGCGTAAATCGCCGCTCCCTGACGCATCGATGTGCGCATGCGGTTCCAAACGGGACTGAAATAGATCATTTGACGTGCTGTCAGTGTCATACCGAAACAACCGCTGACATGAGGCAGGACCGTCACGAGAATCATAACAAAACTCAGTCCGCCGAGCCAGCTGAGCAAACTCCGCCAGAGGAGCAGCGACTGCGGGACCCCCGCCCTTTCGCCGTCAATGAGTCCGAAATCCGTAAGCCCCGTTGTCGTCAGTGCCGAAATCCCTTCAAAAAACGCCGTCGTAAAATCCGGCAGCGCACCTGACAGCCAAAACGGCAGCATCCCGATAAATCCGGCCAACGGCCAAACGAGCGTCATAAAAAAAACGCCCTCACGAAGTGTCAACTGCTGAAAATGATGACGGGCATGATACGTAAACGCACTGCCGAGAAGCGCACTGAAAACGGCGGAGAACAAGAACGCTGCCGTCAGCGCAAACGATTCGTGCCAGTATAAAGCCGCCGCAAAAGGAACGAGCAGCGCCGCCGCAAAATAGAACGTCACACGCCCCATAAGCAGCCAGAATAAGCCGAGTCCCTGAGTCCTCACGCCGCTTACCCCTTTCCTTTAAAGTACTTCATGACCTTTTGCGCGCCCTGCGTCTGAATAAAGAGGATGGTCCGGTCGCCGGGCTGCAGAACCGTCATGCCGTTCGGGATCACCGCGGCTCCGTCGCCGCGAACGTAGGCACAGACGAGTACCTCGCGCGGCAGTTTGACATCCATAAGCCGTTTTCCCGCGACAGGCGCGCCGTCCTGGACGATAACTTCGACCGCTTCGGCCTTGGCTCCTTCGAGCAGGGAAACCGAAACAACGCCGCCGCGGCGCGCAAACGCGAGCACTTCGGCCGCAGACAACAGACGCGCCGAAAGAACGACGTCAACGCCGACTTTTTCCATGAGCTCGACGTATTCATTCCGCGAAACGCGCACAACCGTACGCGTACGATTCCCCGACAAGTGACGTGCGAGCAGGGCGAGCATGAGATTGAGTTTGTCGTCTTCCGTCAAACAAACGACGACATCCGCTTCCGCGACGCCTTCCTCCATGAGGAGGTCAATATCCGTCCCGTCGCCGCAGACTGCGATACCGTTTTCGAGTTTTTCGGCGAGCAGGCGGCAGCGTTCGCGGTCCTTGTCGATGACTTTGACATAAACGCCCTGTTTTTCAAGCATCGGCGCGAGATACCGCCCCGCGCGCCCGGCTCCGATGATCATGACGCGATGGAGTTTGCGCGCGTCGCGCTGGACGAAATTCTGACTGAACTTCTCGATCTCCTCCGGTACACCGATAAAATACGCATTGTCGTGCGGCAGCAGGCAGTCATCGCCGTGCGGGATAATCATATGATGATCGCGTGAAATGAGGCCTGCGAGCACGCCTTTCGGCATATTGATGTCTTTGAGCGGTACATTCGCAAGCGGCGAATGACGGCGGACTTTTGTCTCGAACAGGCGGATACGCCCGTGTGCAAAATCCTCGACATCAAGCGCGGCCGGCGTCATGAGGATACGGTTGATTTCACTTGCCGTAATGAGCTCCGGGTTCAGCATGAGGTCAATGTCAAAATTTTTCTTGAGGTACTCGCGGGCTTCGGACATGAACTGCATATCGCGGATGCGCGCGATCGTATGACGGATGCCGTGTTTCTTCGCGAGAATACAGGAAACCATGTTGACTTCGTCGCTTCCCGTTACGGCGATGAGGATATCCGATTCGCGGATATCGGGGTCGTCCATCGTGATCGGGCTTGCCCCGTTCGCAAAGACCGTAAGAACGTCAAGCGTATTCTTGGCCGCTTCGAGCTGACTCTCCTCACGGTCGATGACAATGACGTCAAACTGCTCCCTCGACAGCAGTTCCGCGATACTATAGCCCAATTTACCGGCTCCGACAACAACGATCCGCAAAAGACTCCGCCCCTTTCCCCGACATGCAGATGACCTGAAATTTTCTCTATTATACCATACTTCCCTCTTCCGCGCCCGACAAACGGCATCTGACGTCAACCCGGACAAAAAAAAGAGACGCCCGCAGGCGTCTCAAACGTTTCGTATTTATGTGATGATAGGAGAGGGCAAATGGTTGTCAATCGTGTCAATTCAGTCGGCGTAAAGTTCCGTCGAAAGGTAACGGTCACCCGTATCCGGCAGCAGGGCGACAATCGTCTTGCCTTCAAATTCCGGACGTTTTGCGAGCTGAACGGCTGCGGCGAGAGCTGCGCCGGAAGAAATACCGACGAGAATGCCCTCGAGATGTGCGAACTGACGGCCGTATTTGAACGAATCGTCATTCGAGATGTCGGCGACTTCGTCATACGCTTTCGTGTCAAGCGTTTCCGGGACAAATCCTGCGCCGATGCCCTGAATCTTATGCGGGCCTGCCGTGCCTTTCGAGAGAACCGGGGACGTTTCCGGCTCGACGGCTACGACTTTGATGTCGGCGTTCTGTTTCTTGAGGTAACGGCTGACACCGGTTAACGTGCCGCCCGTGCCGATGCCGGCGACGAACGCGTCAACTTTGCCGTCAGCATCACGCCAGATTTCCGGGCCCGTCGTGGCTTCATGCGCAGCCGGATTGGCCTGGTTCGTGAACTGGGACGGAATGATCGAATTCGGCGTTTCTTTCGCGAGTTCCTCGGCTTTGGCGATCGCGCCTTTCATGCCTTTGGAACCGTCGGTCAGGACAATTTTTGCGCCGTAAGCTTTCAGCAGATTGCGGCGTTCGACACTCATCGTTTCCGGCATCGTCAGGATGGCTTTGTAGCCGCGCGATGCAGCGACGCTCGCGAGACCGATACCCGTATTGCCGCTCGTCGGTTCAATGATCGTTGCGCCCGGTTTCAGTTTGCCTTCCTTCTCGGCCTGTTCGATCATCGCTTTCGCAATGCGGTCCTTGACAGAACCTGCCGGGTTGAAATACTCGAGTTTCACGAGAATGTCAGCCTTGAGTCCGTTCGCGGCGATAAAATTCGTCGGGCGGTACAGCGGCGTATTGCCGATGAGTTCCGTAACATTATTGTAAATTTTAGCCATAGTAAAAACCTCCCGGTTGTAACTTGACGTGATCGTCTTTAAAACATACATCTTTTATATGTTTATATTGTAATCGCTCTGTGTCGACTTGTCAAGAGAAAATTTTCAAATCATACTTGTGCCCTAGGTAATTGACAAGAGGGCTTCTTTTTACTATGATAATAAGTAAACCTAGCGAAAATATAAGATTTACCCGTTTTCGGGGATTTACTATGTCAAGTAAGGAGAGTGTTTCCGTGAAGATTTCCGCGAAGGGCCGCTACGGGCTGGCGGCAATGACTTACCTCGCCCGCAACTACGCTTCCGGTGCGCCGATTACGATCATCAGTATCTCGACGCGCCTCGGCATTTCCAAGATCTACCTCGAACAGGTCTTCTCACTCCTGAAACGTGCCCAGCTCGTCACGTCAATCAAAGGATCCCAGGGCGGCTATCAACTCGTACGTCAGCCGCGTGACATTACCGCGTATGACATTTTGTCCTCGATCGAACTCGCGCTGATGGAAAAGACACAGCCGGCTGCCCCGGACAAAATGCCGGAACTCGACCGCGCGCTCATGAGCTGCGTGTTCAATCCGCTTGACGAAGCCGTCAAAGCAACGCTGAAAAACGTGACGCTCGATGATATATTGACGGCAATTGACGGCGAAAAAGACGCCGACAGCCTCATGTACTTCATCTGACGCGTGTCTAATCAAAATTTAATAAACCCGCAAATCCTTATCCTGTAAGGGTTTGCGGGTTTTTTTATAAAAAATTCAAGCGGTTGCATATTTTTTTCTTAACAACGAACCGGTTTTATTGTATAATGATGGCGAGTTGTATGGGACATTGCCTCTGTCCAGCCTCGCTTACAACAAAGCCTTTTTGTTTTACCCGTTTTGTTGGAGGTGTTACCCCATGATGATTGATAACATTCGCGTTACGGTTGAAAATGGGACAATCTCCCCGGAAGCTGCAAAGTATTACGTTGGCAAGCTTCGGGAATCGTCGAAGCGCTTTACTTTGAAAAAAGTAAATTTCTCCCGCTCCGATGACTATCTGGATATCCGTTATTCGTTTAACGAGATTCCGCTGCAGCGAATCCGCCGGATTCCGTTTGCAGAGCGCGCTGTCGAACGCGCCGTATAAGTCCGACTTACCGTATAAAAACAGGCTATTTACCTATCCAAAAAAGAAAACGTTTTCTTTTTTGGATAGGTATTTTTTTGCTTTGACGCCTCAACCCCCCTCAAAAACGGAAACTGCCACAGAACCCGTTCCGGCTCTGCGGCAGTTTTCTCTGTTATTTCCATCGGATCCCGGAACGCGGTTTCCGGTTCGGCTGACTGTTTTGACAGCGCAGGCGTTTATATGCCTGCAGTCCGAGTCCGCGCCGCAAAAGTGTACGCGCCGCGGCGATGCCGTCATTTTCCGCGTGACACACGGGACAAATCCAACGTCCGCGATGGTCTGACGGAACGCCGCTGCGGGGCGAACCGCATTTTCGGCAGGTCTGTCCCGGCGTTTTCCGGATCGGCACGGCGAGGATTTCACAGCCGTTTTCCTCCGCTTTATACCGGAGCAGCGCGAGAAATCCCTGCCACCCCGTTGTCCGAAGTCCCGCGGAATCGCCGCGCGAACTGCCCTGACGTGTCTCGACGACAATGAGACTGTATTCCCGCGTGAGCCGTGTCGTGAGTTTCTGCAGGAAATCCTGCTCCGTATTCCAGATACGTTCCTCCTGCCGCACGATGCGGGCACGCCGTTTTTCGTAATTGGCGCTTCCCTTTTGTCCGCGCGCGAGATCCCGTTTGAGACGCGCAATGCGCTGTTCGCGCTCCGACAGGCTTTCCGGCAGCGGGATACAGAATCCCGTACTGCCGATAAAACACCCCTGCGGATCGAGGATTAGCCCCAAATGCCGTTTTTCCTTCTTTGCCGGCAGCGGCTCGATCTCCCGTTTCATACAAAGCGAAACGTAAAAATGACCCGTCATCGTCTGCATGACGGTCGCATTGAGAATCCGCCCTTCGACGATATGACGCGGCCTGACTGTCACACAGCCGATCCGGGGAAGGCGCAGCTGATTGCCTTCCCAACGGATACTGTTGCTTTGATTGCGCGTACGGTAACTGTGTACGGCGGCATGCGCCGATTTAAACCGCGGATAACGGGCCCGCCGGTCAAAGAAGTTACGAAACGAACGGTCAAGATCCCGCAATGTCTCCTGCAGGGCCATACTGTCCGTTTTCCGGAGCCACGTCCACGCTTCCTCGCGTTTCAACTGAGTCAGCAGCCTTCCCGTCTGTACATAATCAACCGGCCGCTGTTCTTTTCCCAGGCATTCTTCCTGACGCTCAAAAAATAATGGGTATGTTAAAAAATAAGTGGTTTTGCGACAATTTTAGTCTGTAAAACCACTTTTTCTTTTAATTTATCGGTGGTAATTTTTTAAAAAATATGTGGTTAATTATTAAAAAAAAGGTGGTCAAGTTCCCAAAAGTATGATATAATATAGTTACTCATGAGGCAGAGTAACAGGGGGAACATGACCATGCGTAAACCCAGTCACAGGAAAAAATTGGTTGAATATGATTTGGGATTACCGGAATTTAAAGTCATTGACAGGCAGGAAAACGACGGTGACTTTCTTTTCGTTGTTGAGCCTGTTGGTGATGACAGACCGAACCGATGTGAAGATTGTGGACATGATAGCATCATAATCCACAAAAACATTGATTTGCATATTCATGATTTGGACATCAATGACCATCGTGTCGGCATTGTTGTAAAGACCAAACGCTATCGTTGTAAAAACTGCGGAAGCACCTTCACACCTGAATATCAGGCATTGGACGGCAGAATGACCAAACGCTTACGGGATGAAATCCGAAAAGAGTCGTTCCGTGAAAACTTTAGCACATTGGCAGAACGATACGGAGTATCAACGCCTACTGTACTTAATATCTTCAATGAACAGGCAAAGGCATATGACAGGGAATATGTCCTTACCATGCCGAAGGTATTAGGCATTGACGAAGTGCATCTGCATAGTGCCTATTGTGGCGTATTGGTCGATGTTAACAAAGATGATGGTAAAGTAATTGAGCTTACGGAAACCCGTAGCAAGGAACATATCAAGACAGTGCTTAAAAGTATGGCACACCCTGAAAATCTTCAATATGTCACAATGGATATGTGGCAGCCATACAAGGATGCTGTTCTTGACATATTCCCCGGCATGACCATCATCATTGACCGCTTCCATGTGATTAAGGAACTGCAAAAGTGTTTGGAAACCATTCGCCGTGCGGTTTCTAAATCCATACAGGAAAAGAAAGTTCGTAAATCCCTAAAGGATAACCGCTTCCTTATGTTAGCCAGTTCAGAAAACCTGTCTCCTGCCCAATCAGAACGATTGGAAGAGATACTTCGGGATTTCCCTGAGTTCAGAGAACCATATGAACTAAAAGAAGCGTTCCGAAATATTTACGAATTTGCGGAATCTGTTGAGGAAGCAAAATCCATGTATGCCGAATGGTGTAAAGCCGTTGAAAATGCCAATGCCGTTGCGTTTGAACCACTTATAAAGACGGTTGATAATTGGCATACGGAAATCTTCAACTACTTTAAATTTGAAGGTGATAACCGCACTAATGCTCAAACAGAAAGCCTGAACCGTATCATAAAGGATATGGACAGGACGGGCAGAGGATATTCCTTCCCCGTTTTACGGGCAAAGATTATCTTTGGAAAGATGATACCTAAACGAAGAAAATTCAGTTTTAGTAACTTTAAACAGCCTGCCGATGAGTAAAGAAATAAGCACCTACCGCTTGGATAGGTGCTTTTCTTTATTTCAACAATTCCCAATCAGGCTTAAATATAAATGGCTTCATCTTACGCATCCATTCAGGCATAATATGTTTACGATGCGTATTCGTAATTTCATAGTAACCATGTAACAATTCAGGCAGAAGGTCTGGGTCAAACAACCAATTGCCGTTATCGTCATGTCTCATAAGAGATAAAAATCCCATATCCATACAACCAATATACGCATATTTTATTTTATCACCGTGACGAAGTTCTAAAATATCATCTTTTTCTAAATTATAATCAGCACAAAATTCTTTAAATGCTTTTTCTAAAAGTGCAGACTTATCAAAATAAACTTTACTCATAATATCTTCCTCCATGTTAATTTACCAATTATCGTTATCAAAAACAAAAAACTGCTGTTATGTGAGCATAGTAATCCCCCCTAAAGGACAATACCACCGCTCAACAAAATTACAGCAGTCTCCTGATTGTCAATTTATACTTATATAATATCAAACATAAAAAACTACGTCAAGTAACTCTAATTATTTCACTCATAAATCAATTAACAGAACATCTGTTGTAACAATCCTTTTTTAATCGTTTCCATCGTGGTCAACCGCTGTTTTTCAATATCAATCTGATTATCAATAGCGGTGAAAAAATCAGCGATTTTCTGCTGTTCTTCAGGACATGGTTTATGCCATATTTTACGATTTAAATCATTTGAATATATTCTGCCAATTGTTGTTTTATTAACCTTATTCCATGTAAAACGAGATAATACATAATACAAAAATTTCTTATTTACCATAGCTTGATTTTTTGCAACTAACCATACTATATTCGAATCCTGAAAATAAGCAGGTTTGCCGTCATATAAGGTACACTTACCTAATGTTCCGCTACAACTAATAAGAGTATCATCAACACTTGGCGAATTATAATTCTCTTTCATAAATTGATATAAATCATTAGAAATAAAACTATCAGGAGTTTTTCCTAAAGTACCAATCTTATAAAAAGGGACATCGCCATTTGGCTGTGTATCCTTTTTTAAAATACGTTTACACATTTTAATATTAAAATCAGATTCTATCGAACTTTCTTTCCAATCGGGATAATCACTGCCATCATCCCGTTTAAACCTCAGTTCCTGCGAAAATACTTTATCCAATAAACCTTTCTTCTGCGTTTCCATATTTTCTACACGCTGACGCTGAATATCAATCTGATTATCAATAGCGGTGAAGAAATCGGCAATTTTCTGTTGTTCTTCATAATTTACTGGTATGGAAATCTTAATTTTCCACATATCCGATTGATTTAATTTTCCTCTTGTACTTCCTTTTACAACAGGAATGATGTTCTTATGTTCTAAACAATAAAATACAAATTTGTTATAAAATTCATCTTTAGATTGAAGAATGTGTGCGTGATTATTTACCCAAAATTTACCTGTAACATATTGTGCAATGGGTCTTGTTTTATATTCTTTATAATGTCCGCCATCTTCGGCTAACAGCATATATTCACCATCGAAAATATAATCATTAACATAATCTTGAATACCATTAGCACCATAATACGGATAACTACCCTTAATCCGATTTTGTTCAGATATAGGTATTCTTTTAGAGTCAAAACAATTACAACATTTGTCTAATGTAAAATTATCCCAATCAGGATAATCATTACCATTATCTTGTTTAAACCGATATTTAAGCATAGTTACCTCACTTTAAACCTAATTGTTTCAGGTAATTGTAAACAGATTTACTTGCTTCAGCAGCTTTGCAATCTAATTCTTCCAATGCTTTTAATTGAGCAGGAATGTCTATTTCCGCTTCTTCAATCGTGGTATCTACATAACGGGGTACATTCAGGATGTAACCGTCATCTTTAATTGTTGCCAACGGCACTTTTTGCGTAAACTTAGGAATGTTTTCCCGTTTCATATAAGCGTCAACAATCTGGTCAATTGCATCATCAGTAAGAATGTTGAATTTACCTTCTTTGACAAATAACTTACTGGCATCCATAAAGAAGATATTATCAGAATTGCCATTGCGATTATGTTTTAAGATAACTAAATCTACGGCAATACCCGTACCATAGAACATCTTATCAGGAAGCCCGATAATAGTATCAATACAATTTAACCGTTCAATCATATATTCACGGATTTTCTGTTCTTTTTTGCCACGAGTCATAGAACCCTGTGACAACAATACAGCAACTTTGCCATGTTCTGCCATATGATAAGCCATATGCTGTAAAAACAGTAAATCAGCAAAAGATTTAGGCGGTAATACGCCAGGTCCCTTAAAACGAGGGTCTTCCTTTAACGCTGTTGTCTGTTTGTAATCCAGTGAATACGGCGGATTTGCTACGGTAATATCAAACAATATCGGTTTACCGTCTTCATCAACCAATTTATCTTCTAACAGAGTATCTGCTTTAAAACAATGAATTTTCTGATACTCAACACCATGAATAAGGAAATTCATACGGGCGATGTTATAGGAAGATGCAATCTTTTCCTGCGTATAGAAATTACCAACTTCATGGTCTTCCAACTCGCCCAATACCTGCAATAATAAAGAAGCGGAACCAGCAGTCGGGTCACAGATATTATTTGCGGATTTCATTCCGGCAGCGGCAATCCGTGCAACCAATTTAGCGGCACTGGCAGGGGTAAAGAATTCGCCTGCTTTTTTCCCTGCATCAGACGCAAACATGGTAATCAAAATCATATATGCTGTACCCAACACATCAATGCCGGACGCATCCGCTTTAAACGGAATATCACTGATTTTCAAAATCATATCATTCATGATAGAAGTCCTGTCTGCTACGGTTGTACCCAACTCTGTATCATCCATACGGACATTACTGAACATATCAGCAAAGACCGGAGCAGACAGATTCTTTACGCTGTCAGCATCATCATTGTTATCGTGATATTTCGGGTCAGTCGTAGAAGCAACCAAATGATTGATTGCTTTCTGAAAATCTTCCGCATCAAATTCTTCAGCCTTGATTTTAGGTATCATAGCACGGAACAGTTCATTCGGTTCTATAATATATCCCAAATAATCAATAGACCATTGGCGTACCGTATCGGCAAATTCCCCGTCTTCTGCTAAAGCATTTTCATAAGAGATATTATCCTGCTTCAGCAAATCATTCATAAACTCTTCTGTCCGTTCTGAAAGGAAACGATAGAAAATAACGCCCAAAATATAATCCTTAAATTTAAAGCCTTCCATGTTGGTACGCCCACGAAGCTCATCTGCGATAGCTTTCAGGCGATTTGCTAATTCAGTTGCTCCTGCGGAACTCATTGCCATTATTCATCTACCTCCGTTGTATATTTATCATACATTTCTTTACAGAAAGCTTGAATAACCCTAATCAGGTTAGTAATTTCCATCAAACCTAATCCCATATGTAACAGTTTCTTTCGGATGTCATTCTTGGAAACCCCGTCGGTACGGGTAATGTAAAGATTTAAGATGTCATGAACAATCTGTTCATCAATCTTATATTCTTTGGCAAACGCTTTGATTTCCTTTTGTTGCATTTTACTTTCAAATTCAAGATATGCTTCAAAAATATCCGTATCGGGCTTCAACTGGAAGAAATGCTTTGTAATGAACTCTTCCATGAGTTCCCGTTTATACCGCAATTTTTCATTGTCTGTCCGTTCCAATTCCCGCAAAATAAGGTCTACGGCTTTTCGCATTTCTTCGGGATTTTCACGGTTAACCTCTTTCAGAAGGTTAATGATATAACGGACATTGATTTTATCGGTACGGATAAGTTCGATAGAGAAGTCAATATCTTCCAATGCAGTCGGTGTTCCTGTACGGCGTTTATCACGCATCTGGTCATAAAATTCCAAATACCATGATTTGTAAATCAGGAATTCTTCTTCGCCTAATCCGGCAGCTTCCATATCTGCCCAATCAAATTTACTGAAAGTCTTGGCAAT
>CACXCC010000136.1 GCA_902766015.1 uncultured Veillonellaceae bacterium | reverse complement strand
TTGTTAGCTTACGCTAATTTCATCTGGCTTAATCATGTGATTGCATGATTTGTTTGTATTGTTTAGTTTTCAGAGAACACCTTGGTTATCTTTCAGAACTTTCCAGAAGTTCTTCGTTAACCGTGCCTATATGATACATGATCTTAGCGACAATGTCAAGAACTTTTTTAATTTCTTTTTATCAACGGATCTTGTATCGGCTGCCGTTTACAGTAGATACTCTGTACTGTGTGACGACTTGTCCTATATTACAGGAGTATCCATCCTTTGTCAACCCTTAAACATAAAAAAAATTCCGCTGAGTTTCCTCGGCGGAATTTTTGATGTCAAAATTAGGAATACCTGTTCATTTAGCCTCTGCCATACGACCGGCCGTAATCTTACCGTAACGATGCAGCAGTGTTGCAACAATGAAGTTCAGGATGAAGCAGGCCGCAAAGAAATACAGCGTGTCACCATACCCCTGCGAGTTCTCACGGAACCAGGAAATGATTGTCGGTCCGACGATGCCGGCAATGCCCCATGCCGTCAAAATACGACCGTGAATCGCACTGAGTTCGCGCGTACCGAACAGATCCGAAAGATATGCCGGCATGCAGGAAAATCCGCCGCCGTAACAGCTGATGATAAGGAAAACAAGCGCCTGGAACAACCAAAGATTTGTTGTACCGGCAAGCAGGAAGAACGCCGCAACTTCAATAAGAAAAAACAGCATATACGTCAAACTGCGTCCGAGATAATCTGAAAGCGTTGACCATGCAATACGTCCGCCGCCGTTCAGAAGACCGATGATTCCGACCATGGATGCCGCCGTTGCCGCATCCATGCCGACTGTTTCCTGTGCCATCGGGGAAGCAACGGCTAAAAGGCCGATTCCGCAGGTAATATTAACGAAGAACACCCACCAAAGTGCTGCAAACTGCCACGTTTTGACAGCCTGTTTCATCGTAAGGCCGCGTTTGAGCATGTGAATCTGATGCTTGTTTTTCCCGTTTTCTGCCATGACAGGCGGCTTCAGATACAATGCGGAAGCACCGATCAGAATCATATAAACCGTGCCGAGGATCAGGAACGTGTCAACAAGTCCGACACGCACATAAAGGAACTGCATCAACGGTCCTGCGATGAGCGCGGCAAATCCGAACCCCATAATGGCAAGTCCCGTTGCAAAGCCGCGGTGATCCGGGAAATATTTGACAAGTGTCGAAACCGGAGTGATGTAACCGACGCCGAGACCGATACCGCCGATCATACCGTAAAAAATATACAACATTGTCAAACTGTGCAGATGGAATGCTGCCGCCGTACCGAACATGCCCGTACCGAAAAACAGCATGGCAATAAGCCCACTCTTTTTCGGTCCCATTTTCTCGACTCGGCTGCCTAAAAGTCCTGCCGACATTCCGAGAAACAGAATAGCGAGGGAAAACGTCCACGTCGTGTCAGACAGGGAAAAGCCCATCTCATTCATAATCGGGCGCGTCAATACACTCCATGCATAAACACTGCCGATTGAAATATGGATGCCGACAGCAGCAAGCGCAATCAGCCAACGATTTCTCATAAGAAATTCCTCCTTATTCCTTCAGGAGATTCTGCCCAAAACAAAAACCGTCCGGACAAAATCTCTGCCCAGACGGTCGGCTGAAAACGCTGCAGCGCACGTGGTCGATTCCACTAATCCGTCAGCTACTGCAACGACTATGAACTTGTTTATGCCTACACTATACCAGCGGAAATCTTTCGCGTCAATAGCAAATATCACGAAATTTTGACAGGAAAATCTGCCGGCGTCAGCGAACATGGTAAGTAACAGAAGTGACCGAGGAGAGGTGCATAACATGGGAAACTCAATACATATACTGAATCAGGTCTTTCGTCCGTTTTATCAGGAACGTCTGCAGCAGATGGATCTTCATGATACTCGTTTCGCCTATTATACAAGTGCGTCAACGGCACTCAACATTCTGCGCGGTAAAAAGCTCTGGATGCGTGCTGCAGCCTGCATGAATGACTATAAAGAAATCGATTACGGCATTCAGCTTTTAAACCAGTCAATTTATACGAGCGAAACACGACGTCAACGTATCCATCATCTCGTCGATGAACTCGGCTGGCCGCCGACATTCCTCAGTGACCTGCTCGGCGACCTGAACCGCAATGAAACGGAACTCATTACGCATACCTATCTGGCCTGCCTGTCCGAACATCCCGTTGAGGAAGATCAGCGCGGACGTCTTTCCATGTGGCGCGCTTACGGACGCAAAACGGGCGTAGCCTTCGTCCTGAAGGCCCGCCCGCTCTTAAATCCGTCACGCCCGCTTTCTCTTTCGCTGCTTCCTGTCGAATACCTCGACGAAGACGGATTCAGCATCGCCATCGACCGTTTGATTGAGAGCGTCGAAGATAATCTTGACGAGCTCCGCACGATCAAGGCAAAAAGCGTCATGAAATATTTTACCAACATCCTTCTCTATTCCCTGTTCTCCGTCAAGCACCCGGGATTTATCGAAGAACGGGAATGGCGCATCATTTATCAGGAACACGCGCACAAACTCGACTATGACCTCGTCGTCGTAGACAGTGTACCGCAGATCATCTATAAACTGCCGATGCTCGGCGCAAATGACAAAGGACGCGGTGTTCTGCTCAATGACGTACTTGACAGTATCATCATCGGCCCGACAGAATACGGCAATGTCGTTTATGCTGCTTTTGTCAAAGCCCTGAAAGAACTCGGTATCAAAAATGCGTCCGGGCGCGTTTTTATGTCAAACATTCCGTTGCGTGACCGTCCCTGAGTTTTTGACTGTCGATCCGGGGAATGTCACGATAATCTTCGTGCCTACTCCCAGCTTGCTGTCAACACGGATCCGTGCGTGATGCAGCAGCGCCGCGTGTTTCACGATCGAAAGTCCGAGTCCCGTACCGCCGACCTCTTTGGAATGACTTTTGTCGACGCGGTAAAAACGTTCGAAAATCCGCTCTTCTTCGCCCTTCGGGATGCCGATACCCGTATCGGTAACGGAGAGTTCGATTTCCTTGCGCGCGGTTCGGCGCACTGAAATCGTGACCGATCCGCCCGGCTTGTTGTATTTGATCGCATTATTCCCGAGATTGTAAGCAATTTCCTGTAACAGACGCGACACACCGTAAATCGGGCAGGCATCACCATCCGTGAAACGAAGAGTAATTCCCGCACTTTCGGCTTCCGGCTGCAGCTGATCTTTGACCTGACGCGCAATCTGAGCAAGGTCAACCGTCTGCCACTGCATCGATCCAGCACCTTCATCGAGGTGCGAAAGGTTGATGATATCCTCGACCAGCTGAATCATACGCTGTGTTTCGACGTAAATCTTATGCGCAAAAAGCGGCATATCTTCCGTCTTGACAAAATGATTCTGAAGCAGTTCCGCATAACCCGAAATCGTATGCAAAGGCGTCTTAAGCTCATGGGAAACATTTGCCGTAAATTCGCGGCGCATACGGTTGTTCTTTTCCCGCTCCGTCACGTCAAATAACAGCGCCGCCGCACCGTGAATATTGTCCTCGTGACGAATCGTCGATGCGTTGACCTGATACAATCTCTGATGAAATGCCAGGACCTTTTCTCCCTGCGTCCCCTGAATCGCACGACTGACGAGATTCTGAAAATCCATGTTCCGCGTCAGGACAATACGGTTCTTCCCGATGCAGCCGATATCGGCGTCGAGAATGCTGCGTGCGACACGATTGATCGCAAGCACAGTTCCCTCGTTGTTAAAAATAGCAATGCCTTCGTTCATACGGTTTAAAACGGTTGCAAGTTCCCGTTTCTTATGACGCAAATCCGCACGCTGCTTACTCAGGCGTTCCTGCTGCTGATCAATGCGTTCCAAAAGCGGTGCGAGTTCATCGTAACTTTCATTGGCAATCGGATTATCCAAGTCGATCTCGTTTAACGGATCGACAATTTTTTTGGCCAATCGTACAGCGAGAAATCCGGACAAGAGCAACGTGACAAGGAGCAACAGCAGAAAATGCGGCAGCATACCGTAAATGAGTGAAGCGATTGTATTTTGAGCCAATGACAGACGGATAACCGTTCCGTTCGTCAATAGTTTTGCCGAGTAAAAAAATTCCTGCGTCATCGTATCGGAATAACGGCGGCTCTCGCCGTATCCGGTCTGCAAGGCAGACTGCACTTCCGGCCGCTGCAAATGATTCGTGAGATCATCGGCGCTGACGTCATTGTCAAAGAGTACCGTTCCGTCAGCGTCAATCCACGTAATGCGGAAATTTTGACCGTCGAGTCCTCGGACATAGTCCGCACCTCCCGCTTCCGCGCCCTGCGCGACGATCCGGGTTTCCGTACGCAGTTCCTGACAGGCGATTTGCGTAAAATAACTGTAAAGGCTCCACGTCACGAGTGCCGAACCCGCCAGAAAAACGAGTACCGCCGTAAAAAAAATAGAATGAAAGATACGCTTAATCATAAGCGTACCTCCATTCTATAACCGACACCGCGCACCGTCTGAATGAGTGCGCCGTCTTTGCCGAGCTTCGTGCGAAGCGTACCGATATGAACGTCAACGGTACGGGTTTCACCGAAAAACTCCGCCTGCCAAACGAGCGACAACAATTCGTCACGCGTAAACACCCGACCCGGATGACGCAGGAAGAGATGCAGGAGATCATATTCTTTTAATGTAAGGTCAATCGTACGGCCGGCTTCCGTGACCTGATGGCGTGATTCGTCGAGTACGATATCACCGGCACGCAGAAGAATGCTGTCTTCTTTCTCCCTCGTGCGGCGCAGTACGGCTTTGACACGCGCGACCATTTCCATCATACCGAACGGTTTGGCAAGATAATCATCCGCCCCGAGATCGAGTCCGATAACTTTATCGTACTCGGTTCCCTTGGCTGTCGTCATAATAACGGGAATACTCTTCGTCTCGGTATTTGCCCGCAATTTTTTGAGGATCGAAATCCCGTCTTCATCGGGCAGCATAATATCGAGAAGAATCAGGTCCGGCTTTGCTTCTTTCATTCCGTCCCAAAACAGGGCACCGCGGGCAAAGCCTTTTGCCTCGAAGCCGGACGCCTGCAACGTGTAGAGGATCAGTTCACGTGCGCTGTCTTCATCTTCGACACAATAGATCATATATCATTCTCCTTCGCGGACACCGGTGACGGCAAATTCCGCCCATCGCGCCACATTGGAGGCATGGTCGGCAATACGCTCAAAGTATTTGCAGACCATTAAAAGCGTCAGCAGATATTCTCCGTCACAATCCTGTGCTTTGATTTTTTCTACAATCAGCCGTTTGACATCTTCGAAATAATTATCGACTATATCATCATATTTTATCACAGATTGCGCCAATTGAATATCCCTTTTGGCAAAAGCGTCGAGACTCTCGGAGACCATTTTGCGAACCGCTTCTGCCATACGACGGAGCGGGATATCCTGTCCTGTGTAGAAAAACTTGTCCACGCGAATAATTTCCGCAACGTCTTCGGACTGATCGCCGATCCGTTCGAGATCCGTGACCATTTTGAGCGATGCCGAAACGAGGCGAAGATCACTTGCCACCGGCTGCTGCTTCAAAAGCAGACGCAGACAGATCGACTCAATTTCACGTTCTTTGTGCGTGATCTCCAGGGAAAGTTCCGGCATATCCTGTGCCTTTGCCATATTGGCTTCGAGCAGGGATTCCGACACGAGGTCGATGGCGCGTTCACAGTACATACCCATCGTGGCAACTTCGTTTTTCAGCTGTTCGAGTTCGCGATCAAATGCTTCACGCATCAGCCAAACCTCCCTGTTACATACGCTTCCGTTTTCGGATTCTGCGGATTGGAGAAAATCTGTTCACCCGTACCGAACTCGACGAGATCGCCGAGCAGGAAAAATGCACAGTAATCGGAAATACGGACAGCCTGCTGCATGTTATGCGTAACCATGATAACCGTATATTTTTCCTTCAGACGCGTACAAAGGTCTTCAATCTTGCCCGTCGAAATCGGGTCAAGTGCCGATGTTGACTCGTCCATGAGGACGATATCCGGCTGAACGGCAAGCGTGCGGGCAATGCAGAGACGCTGCTGCTGACCGCCGGAAAAACCAAGTGCGTTATCCTTCAGTCGATCTTTGACTTCATCCCAGATCGCAGCGTCTTTCAGAGAACGCTCAACAATTTCGTTCAGCTTCGCTTTATTCGTGATGCCGTGCGTACGCGGACCGTAAGCGATATTATCGAAAATACTCATCGGAAACAGGTTTGCCTTCTGGAAAACCATACCGATATTCTTGCGGACGTTATTGACGTCAACATTCGGCGCATAGATATCTTCGCCCTTGTAGCGAATCGAACCCGTGATTTTGACGCCTTCGACGAGATCGTTCATGCGGTTGATCGTACGCAAAAATGTCGATTTACCGCAGCCGGACGGGCCGATCAGAGCCGTAATCCGGTTTGCCGGGATCTTCATCGAAATATCTTTGAGAGCATGATGATCTCCGTACCAGAGATTCAACTTCTCCACATCAATGATGGTTTTGGTATCCATAAATTCTTATACCTCTTACTTTTTCAGTTTGCTGGCACCGTACGTTGCAGCGATATTCAGGATGAACGTAACAATCATGAGAATCAGAGCGATCGCAAAGGCAACGCCCGTTTCGCCGCGTTCACTCGCATAGACATAGAGAGCAACCGTAAGTGTTGCGGACGATGCCTCGAGAGACTGGATAAAGCCGTGCAGGACAAGGCCGAAGCCAGCCGTAAACAGCAGGGCCGCCGATTCACTGACAATACGTCCGACGGCAAGAATACTGCCGGTAACAATACCGTTGACGGCATTCGGCAGGACAACCGTGCGGATTGTGCGCCATTTACCGGCACCGAGTGCGAGCGCACCTTCACGGTACGCATTCGGAACCGATTTCAGGCTTTCCTGCGTCGTACGCATGATCGTCGGCATGATCATAATAACGAGTGTCAAACCGCCGGCGAGCAAGCCCTGCTGAAGTCCCATAAGCTGTGTAAAGAGCAGCATGCCGACAAGACCGAAAACGATGGACGGAATACCGACGAGCGTGCCTGCCGCAAACTCGACGAGTTTGACGAGTTTCCGATTCGTTGCATACTCCGTCAAATAAACAGCCGCACCGATACTGATCGGGAGTGCAAGAACCATCGTAATAAAGATCAGATAGAGTGTATTGACAAGGTTCGGCAAAATACCGATCGTTCCCTTGATATAACTCGTTTGACTCGTGAGCAGTTCTATCGTGATATACTGGCTGCCTTTATAGGTCAGATAGCCGATCAGGAAAAGCAAAAGACTTACCGTGACCGTTGCACTGCCGTACAGAACGGCTTTCATCACATGATTTTTTACTTTGCGCCGAAAAGCGAAACCGCTGTCATCCGGCGTAGAAACACTTGACGTCATCATTTCCGCCATTAACTCTTCCTCCCTGCAATGAGTCTATCGAACAGAATATTGATCATCATGATAAAGAGGAACAATACGAGACCGATCGAGAAAAGGGCATCGCGCTGCAGGGAGCCGACTGCCGCATACGACATCTCCGAAACGATTGCCGTCGTCATGAAACGAACCGAATCGAGCAATCCCGGCATATTGGCAACGTTACCGGAAACCATGATGATTGCCATCGCTTCACCGATCGCGCGTCCGACACCGAGAACAATCGCCGCCGCAATACCGCTTTTCGCGGCCAGCAGGCTGACACGGAAATACGTTTCGATTTTCGTCGCTCCGAGAGCGATGGATGCTTCTTCATATTCTTTCGGCACGGCACAAAGTGACGTGTCCGCGACGTTGATGATCTCCGGCAAAACCATGATCGAAAGAACGACAATGGCAGCCAGAAGCGTTGCGCCGCTCGACAGATTAAAGAAATCCTGAATCCACGGTACGAGTACAATCATACCGACAAGGCCGTAAACAACGGACGGAATGCCGGCGAGCAGCTGAACGGCTGCACGTACAACATGGGCAATTTTCGGCGGCGCAATCTTTGCAAGGAAAAGCGCCGTCATCAAACCGACCGGAACGCCGATAACAATTGCACCGGCTGTGCCGTAAATACTCGTCAGGATAAACGGTAAAATACCGAATTTCGGATCTGTCGTCGTTGCCGTTGAACTCCACTCAGTCCCAAAGAGGAAGTCGAAGAGACCGATCTTCTGGATCGCCGGGATACCGGCAATAATCAAATAAACGGAAATACAGAGTACGAAGCCGATGGTCAATATACCGCAAAAGAGGAAAAAGGCATACATGCCTTTTTCCACCATCTGCTGCTTCGAGGAAATCTGTTTCATAAAATACCTCGCCGCTTTCTTGTTCAGTTGGGATTATTTGTTAGCAGGTACCGCACCGGCTTTTTTGATCAGTTCGTTGACTGCCGTCGACGTAGCATAATCAAAGAATTTCTTTGCTGCCGGGGAAAGTTCTTTGCCTTCCTTCGTTACGAGAACAAACGGACGCTGAACAACGTAGGATCCGTTGGCGATGTTCTCTTCCGTGCACTGTACGCCGCCGATCGTCAGGACTTTGATGCCTTTCTGGCCGACAACCGATGCATAAGAAGCATAACCGATTGCATTCGGGCTGTTCTTAACTGCTTCGATAACAGCACCCGTGGACGTCAGTTCCTGCTTCATTTTGCATTTGTCTTTCGTCTTGGTGATGGATTCGAAACCGTCACGCGTACCGGAACCGGCTTCACGGCCGATTGCGGCAACTTCGTCTTTCGAACCGCCGACCGTATCCCACGTTGCTTTCTGACCCGTGTAGAGTGCAGCGAGGTCTTCTTTCGAGAGGTCATTGACCGGATTGTTTTCGTTGACAATGATCGCAATACCGTCAAGAGCGATCGTCGTACCCTTCAGGCCGTTCTGTTTCTCGCTGTCTTTCAGAGCGCGGGAGGAAAGGCCGATATCGCACGTTCCTTTGTTGACGGACTCAATGCCCGTGCCGGAGCCCGTAGCATCGTACGTAACTTTGATACCCTGGTTATCATTCATAAACTGCTCGGAAACCGTTCCGATGACTTTCTCCATTGACGTCGAACCGTTCGTCGAAACCGAACCCGTAACGGCGCTTCCGCTTGCACTGCCGCTTTCGTTGCTGCTGCCGCAACCCGTAAGGAGAGCACCTGCACAAACCATCGTAGCACCGACAACCGTAAGTTTCTTCCAATCCATTGATTTTCGACTCCTTTCAAGGTCTTACCTTATCTACGCCCCTTATGTTACTGATTCTCTGTGAAATTCATTACCGCCATTTCGTAAAACGTTTGTAAATCAAAAATGACATAAAAACTGCCCCGCCCGTATCCAAAGATACAGACGGGGCAATTCAAACAAATTCCGTTTGTCAGAAAAACGAACCGAACATAGCAAAGACCACGGCGAGCAAAAACGCCGGAATAAAGAGCAGGATGCCGAGGCCGAGAATCGTAAAGATGACAAACGGCGCGACCACACGCAAAATAAACCAAAGCGCAAAAAGCACAACGGACACTTTGGCGACGCAGCCGGCCCACTGTTTCAGAAATTCATCCCAGACGATCGGTTCATGCGCCCGGTTAAATTTCAGATATTCGTAAAGCAAACAACCGCCTAGTATGGATGCAATCAACATAGGAACCCCTTCTTTCCATACGTATGTCAATCCCGTTTTTTTGACACATCTGCCGTTCACAAAAGCAATCCCTTAACGGATTTGACTTAGTTATTCGCCGCAACCAATTCAGAATCCTGCCTCCTAACCAAAATATAATAAAAAGGACTGCCGCATACAAAACGTATGCAACAGTCCTTCATCAGCCGGAAGGTCAACCTTTCCGGGCTAAATTGTCAGGGATTTCCGCCGCGCAGTGATGGCAGCTTCCGCCGCTGCAACCGCGACAGCCGGCACAGTCCGAAGTTCCGGACCGGAAATTCCGGTAAACGTGACGCAGCGCGAAATACAAACCCACGCAGACGAACGCACCCGTAATAAACGTAGCCATAAAAATCCCTCCTTAACGGCCGTCAAAAAGAGGCCGATTTTATTTTACCATATGATAGGTCAATCAGGCAAAACCGAGCAGACTGCCGATCTGATATACCAGAAGTGCGACAACCCAAGCGATCGCAAACTGGTAACCGGCGGAGAAGAACATCCATTTCCAGCCGCCCGCTTCTTTCTTGATCGTACCGAGAGCCGTAACGCAAGGCGTGTACAGCTGGGAGAATACCATGAACGTGAAAGCGGAAAGGCTCGTAAATGCCGTGAACATCCCCGTCTGCATCATCGTTTCTGCCGTATCTTCGATCTCATCGGTATCGACATCACCGGCACCGTACAGGATACCAATCGTGGAAACAACGGTCTCTTTCGCAAGAATACCGGAAATAATCGCTGCACCGGCTTCCCACGTTGCAAATCCCTGCAGATAGAAGAGACTGGACATCCAACCGCCGAGCGTTGCGAGGAAGCTTTCGCTCATTTCTTCCGTCGGGCCGTCGAAATTGTAACTCGAGAGGAACCAAATGAATACGGAAGCGGCGAAGATAATCGTACCGGCTTTGACGAGGTAACCTTTACCTTTATCCCAAGTTTCAAGAAGAACCGTCTTCATATCCGGAATACGATACGGCGGCAGTTCGAGCAGGAACGTCGAACCTTTGCCTTTGAATATCGTACCGCCGAGCAGTTTAGCAGCGACAATCGCCATAACGACACCGATGATATACATGGCGAAGACAACGTTGGCTGCATTATCCGGGAAGAACATCGCAGCAAACAGAGCCATAATCGGCAATTTTGCACCGCAAGTCAGGAACGGCGTAACAAGAATGGAAGTCATACGGTCTTTCTCGGAGTCAAGCGCTCTTGCACCCATGACAGCCGGAACGCCGCAGCCAAAGCCCATCATGAGCGGCATAACGCCTTTACCGGTCAGGCCGCAGGCACGCATGATCGGGTCCATGAGGAACGCGATACGAGCCATATAACCCGTGCCGTCAAGGAACGACAGGCAGAAGAACAGGACGAAAATCAGCGGGACGAACGAAAGAACCGCGCCCACGCCGGCAATAATACCGTCAGTTACTAAAGAAACCATCCAGTCTTCGACGCCTGCAGCCGTCAATGCTTCACCGGCCCAATCATAGAAATCAACCGTAATGAGGTCGGCGAGCCAGTCTGCGATCGGCTGACCGATCCACGTAAACGTAATCTGGAATACGGCATAAAGAATGAGGAGGAAAATCGGCAGTGCGAGGAAACCGTTCGCAAGGTAATGGTCGATTTTTTCCGACTTGGAAGCACCGACATTGGAAAGGTCAACCGCCTGCGCCATAATCTGGTCAATCAGTGCGTAACGCGCTTCGATAATTGCTTCGCGTTTTTCTTCTTCGGTGCCGACACCGGCTTCAATCGCTTCGACTTTGGCAATGTGATCCTTGACGATCTGACTCGGCTGATACTTGCTCATAACCGTGCTCGTAAAGACGTCGAGGAGTTTTTGCGTGCTCTTTTTGCTGCGGCCTACGGTCGTGACAACCGGCATGCCGATCGCATCTTCGAGTTTATGAACGTCAATATGAACGCCGCGGCGTTCCGCCTCATCCTGCATATTGAGGTCAATGAGAAGAGGAATGCCTTTCTCGAGGAGCTGAACCGTCAGGAAGAGGTTACGCTCGATGTTCGAGCTGTCAACGACGTCCATGACCAGGTCAATTTTGTTATTCATCAGGTAGTCGATAACGATCTGTTCCTCCGGGGAGCGTGCGTTGACGCTGTACGTACCCGGCAGGTCGACGATCGAAATTGCGCGGTCCTTATATCGCGTATAGCCTACTTTTTTATCGACCGTGACACCCGGCCAGTTACCGATCTTCTGACGGGCACCTGTCAGCTCGTTGAAGATCGTGGACTTACCAGTGTTCGGGTTGCCCGTCAGGGCTACTGATAATGTTGCCATGTTTTGATCTCACTTTCTTTTTGATTTTGGGTTCCTGCGGCTTAGCCGACAGCCGGCTCAACCTCGACGCTTTTTGCATCTGCTTTACGCATCGACAGATTGTAAGAACGAATCCGTACCGCGATCGGGTCACCCCACGGAGCAGAACGCAGAACCTTTACTTTCGTTCCGGGAATCATCCCCATCGTCATCAGACGCTCTTTTAATGCGGAGTCGCCGATTTCTTTAATTTTGACGACGTCACCGACTTTTGCATCTCGTAATGTCATTTTCAACACCTCCCGTACTGACGTCACAATCTCATATATGAGACTGAATATCCTTTGCACGAGATTATGATAACCTATATCATTCACAATTGTCAAGGATTATCTTTCTTATACAGAAAATAATCAGAAAAAATAACAAAGCTGACAGAACACCGCATGCATTCTGTCAGCTTTGTAGGACTTCTTATTCTTTATTGTCAATATTTGCTTTTGACGTCAACCCGACGGGCACATAGACCGATCGTCCTCCGCTGCCCGTAAACCGTTCCGCCCGAACCCCGAAGACCGAGGCGATGCTTGACGTGTCAATGATCTGATCTGAGGGTCCCTGTGCCGCAATCGTATGGTTTGCCAGCACCGCCGTTTCATCGGCGTACTGCAGCGCGTGGTTGATGTCATGCAGAACCATGATGACGGTCATTCCGAGACGGCTGTTGAGATCCCGAATAATCTGCATGACGGCAATCTGATGCGCGAGGTCAAGATATGTCGTCGGTTCATCAAGCAACAGGTACGCCGGTTCCTGCGCAAGGGCAAGTGCGAGAAATGCGCGTTGTCGTTCACCGCCGGAAAGCGCACCCATCGGCCTGTCCTGCAAATCCGTCATGGAGGTCAATGTCAAAGCATTGTCAACGGCCTTCCGGTCACTCTGCCCCGTTCGGATCGCCCACGGAGCGCGATGGGCATAACGACCGTATGTCACAATTTGACGCACGGTCATATCGGGCGGTGCCGCCGCACCCTGCGGCAAAAACGCGATGCGCCGCGCCGTCTGACGCCGCGTCAAGTCGCGCAGATTTTGACCGTCGATAATGACCTCGCCTTCGTAACTGCGGTCGATACCGGCAAGAACCCGCAAAAGTGTTGACTTTCCCGCACCGTTCGGCCCGATAATCGCAAGCCGTTTGCCGCGGGGGATCGTAAGAGAAAGTCGGTCGAGAACCGTCACGTTGCCCCGTTTGACGGACAGTTGACGTGTCCCGCTGAACATAGCAATTCCTCCCCTCACGTCATACGACGAAGCAAAAACAGGAAAAACGGCGCGCCGAGCGCAGCCATCAATATACCGACCGGAAGTTCCGCCGGCGCAAAGAGTAATCGCGCCGCCGTGTCACTCCCCGTAATGAGAGCAGCCCCGAGAAGAGCGGACGCGGGCAGCAAAAAGCGGTAATCCGAACCGATGAGAAGCCTTGCGGCGTGCGGAACAATCAGTCCGACAAAGCCCAAAAGTCCCGCAACACTGACTGCACTCGCCGCAAGCAAAGCCGCGACAGCCGTCATCATGAGCCGCGTGAGTTCGACGCGCAAGCCGAGTCCCCGCGCCAAGTCATCGCCGAGAAGGAGCAGATTGAGCGGTCTTGACGCCAAAAACGCGAGAATCAACCCGATTGCCGTATACGGTACAAGCATGGATACCTCGGGCCAACTTCGCGCCGAAAGTCCGCCGACGAGCCAGACAAGCGCTCCGTGTACCCGTTCGCTGTAAAGGATCATAAGTGCCGAAATCCCCGCGCTGAGAAACGCCGACACGGCGACACCGGCAAGGATAATGCGAACAGGCTGAATCCCCTGTTTCCAAGCAAGAATGTAAATGAGTATAGCCGCGCCCATCGCGCCGAGAAACGCTGCCGGCGTAATGAGCCAACTGTAAGCGGGAAATGCGAGCATCACGAGCACGCCCACGAGTCCCGCCCCCGAGGAAATGCCGATAATATGCGGATCGGCAAGCGGATTGCGCATAATGCCCTGCAAAATTGCCCCGGAAACGGCAAGATTGGCCCCGACGAGGGCTCCCGTAATCGTACGCGGCAGGCGGATATTCCAGAAAATCTGCTCATGCAGCCCGGACCCCGTCCCCGTTGCCGCCGCGATCATCTCATCGGGTCGGATTGACACAGTTCCCTTCATCAGACTTACGCCGAACGCCGACATCATAAGCACCAGAAAAAGGAGGAGCAGCCGGAAACGGCCGCTCCCCCGTTGTAAAGAAGCCCGATCCATCAAAAGGCCTCCGGATAAACGTCTTTTGCCATTTCCTCAACGGCTTCCGGATAGTGAATACCGGGGCTCAGGAGGAAATATTTCTGTGACAGATAATAGACTCGATGTTCACGAACCGCGGGAACCGACTGCCACGCCGGATTTTCCGCAAAAAGCTGTTCCATACTGCCCCGAATCTCCTGCAGATTGCCCATACTCGTCACGAAAATGACTTCCGGATTTTCCTGTACGAGTGTTTCCATGCTGTACTGCGCGGCATCGGCATCTTTTTTAAACGGAACGAGTCCCGCTGCCGTGTTTTCCCAGCCGAGAAGCTCCGCGGCCGAGCCGGCAATACTCGTATTGAGCTGAATCGTCAGTCCGTTGCTCGTACTGTGAATGACGGCAACGCGGCGTTTATCCTGCGGGATGCGGGAGCGGATCGCCGTAATTTTCCCGTCCATATCCTGAATGATCGATTCGCCCTTCTGCACTTCACCGGTAACGGCGGCAAGGACTTTGATTTCATGTTTGACCTGATCGTAACTGCGTCCGGAAAGGACAATGGTCCGTATACCGTTCGCCTCAAGCGCTTCGACGAGTTTTTCGTTCATACCTTTATTGATGATGACCAGATCCGGCTTGCAGGCAAGCAGTTTTTCCATATCAATCTGGTAAACACGCCCGATACTCGGCTTATCCTTCGCGTAATCCGGCATTACGGTCTTCGAATCGGGACGCCCGACGACATCGCCGCCGACTTCGTGCAACGGCTCCAAAAATGACGCTGACGTGACGACAATACGCTGCGGTTTCTGCGGCATTGCCACTTCGCGGCCGAGATCGTCAATGATGACGGCAAACGGCTGATCCTTCGTTTTCCCGGCGGATGAATCCGACTGGGGACCGCATCCCGCAAGGGCAAAGATCAAAACGCCCAATACAACCGCAAGCCATAATCCTCTGCGCCACCTCATACTATCGCTTCCTTTCCGGCGCTTCCGCGCCGCTGTCCTTTCGCGTCAAAATCGTCGAAAGGTAATTATGTTTCCTCGACCGCTCTGACATGAGATCGCGGCTGACCTCATGACCGTCAAGACCGGAACGGCTCACAAGAAGCGCTTCCCGCGTCATCCCGTGTGCCTGCAGTTCATCGACGATCTCCGGAAAATTCCGGTAGACTTTCATCAGAACCGTACGGTCCGATACGTCAAGAGCGGCTTCACGTTTTTCCCGCGGTGCTGTTGCCGGAATAATCGTGACGATATCATTTCCGTCCGCGAGCGGATACCCCTCTTCCGCGGCAATCGCCACATAGGCGGGAATTCCCGGAATCGTGCGGATGTCCACCGCTTCCTTTTGCAGCAGGCGGAAGATATAAATATACGTGCTGTAGAACATTGCGTCACCGAGCGTCAAAAATGCAACGTTATTCCCGACACGGAGCAAATCAAGAATCTCTTTTTTATTTTGCTGCCAGGCGGAATCATCCGCCGCAAAATCGCGAACCATCGGAAAAACCTGATAAACGATCCTGGCCCCCGGCTTTAAATGCGGCTTTGCAATCGAAAGCGCCACACTGCCTTCCTTTTTCTCCGTTCGCGGAGCGATAATCACATCGGTATCCTGCAATGCCCGAACTGCCTTGAGTGTCAAAAGATCCGGATCGCCCGGACCGACACCGATGCCATAAAAAATTCCGTGTTTTGCCGTTTTGAGGCCTCCTTTTCTCCTCGTGTTCGGAGCGTTACCGTTTTGACAGAGAGCGCACCATATCGACATAAAGCTCGCGGAACGGGGCATATTCGCCGAGTCCGTGCAGGCACGTCCGAACCGAAAGTCCCATGCGTTGCAGTCGATTCTTCCAACTATCATTATCTTCGCCCGCAATTTCGCGGTGGATGTGCATGCCGCCCGCGATAAGAAGCGGGGCCAGACAAACGTGGGATGCCTGCTGCATGCGCAGGCGTTCTTCGACGTCAGAAAATGACGGCCAATCCGTATCCTCAAGGACCCCGATATGAATCGGCAGGTCGCCGCGATCCGCCATTTCCTGCAAAGCCGCATAAACGGCATTATGCCGATGCGGCGAACCGTGTCCGACGAGAACGAGGTGTTCCCCTTCTTCCGGGTGAAACACCTGCAACAGGGTTTCAAGAACCTGCGGATACCGATTTGGATCCGCCAAAAGCGGCTCACCCGCGATAACCGTTCCCGTTTCGGACGCCGCCTCCACAACCGGATGGATTTTTGACTCGTATTCCTCGCCGAGCGTCAAATGCGTCGGCTGGACGATGATGCGGTCATATCCTTCTGCCTGCAATTGCTCCAGGCATTGCGGTAGATTCGGGATGTCAATCCCTTCTGACGCAAGGCGTTTACGGATAAACTCCGACGTATACGCCTGAATGACATGCATATCCGGAAATGCCGCCTTCATATCCGCCGTAACGGCATCGAGTGTCAACGCACGTGTTTCCGCAGACGAAGAACCGAAGCTGACAACAATTAATGCCTGTTTCACTCGACACCGCCCTGTTCCGCGAGGACGACATCGGCGATCGCATGACAAATACGGTCAAGCTGCGCCTGATCCGGTCCTTCCGCCATGACGCGAATTAACGGTTCCGTACCGGACGGACGAACAAGAATGCGTCCGTCACTGCCGAGTTCTTTCTCGCCGGCTTTGATCGCATCCTGAATCGCCTGACTGTCTTCCCAGCCTTCTTTCGTCTTGACACGGACATTAACCAGAAGCTGCGGATACGTCGTCATCATTGCCGTGAGTTCCGACGCTTTACGGCCGCTGCGTTTCAGTGACGAAAGAACTTGAAGTGCCGTAATCGGCCCGTCCCCCGTCGTGCTGTAATCCGTGAAGATAATATGACCGGACTGTTCGCCGCCGAGTTTATAGCCGTTTTTGAGCATGTTTTCGAGGACATAGCGGTCACCGACTTTCGTGATCTCGGCGCGGCATCCCGCTTCTTTGACCGCTTTGTGGAAACCGATATTGGCCATAACCGTCGTGACAACCGTATTATACGGAAGACGACCGGCTTTCATCATATCCATCGCGCACATAACGAGAATATGGTCGCCGTCAATAACCTGACCTTTTTCGTCGACACAGAGGCAGCGATCCGCGTCACCGTCATGAGCGATACCGAAGTCTGCATGATTTTCGACAACGGCTTTCTGCAGGGACTCGAGATGCGTCGAACCGCAGTCTTTATTGATATTCTTTCCGTTCGGCAGGGCATGAATGACTTTGACTTCGGCACCGAGCTCGTTCAGAACGCGCGGCATAACCTGATATGACGCGCCGTTTGCACAGTCGAGGACGATCTTCATGCCGTCAAAACGCTCCGTACAGGTGCTCAGAACGAAATCGATATACTGGTTGAGCAGATCATCGCGTTGTTCCCAGGAGCCGACATTTTTACCCGTGCCGCGCGGCAGATTGTCATCTTCTTCGAGCTGATGAACGATGGCTTCGAGTTCATCTTCGACCGCATCCGGCAATTTATAACCGTCACCGCCGAAAAATTTGATCCCGTTATCATGGAACGGATTGTGCGAAGCGGATATGACAATACCGGCTTTGGCTTTATGTTTGCGCGCGAGATACGCAATTGCCGGCGTCGGAATGACACCTGCAAGCATGGCGCGCCCGCCCGCCGAGCAGATCCCCGCCGTCAAAGCCGATTCAAACATCGGTCCGGAAATACGCGTATCGCGTCCGATCAGGATCAGCGGCTGCTCCTCGGATTTTTTACCGAAATATAAGGTAGCGGCACGTCCCAGACGGTAAGCCATTTCCGGCATCAACGTGACATTCGCCTCGCCGCGGACACCATCGGTACCAAATAATCTGCTCATAAAAAGATCCTCCTCTTACTTTTCTGTGATCTGTCTTATTCTTTATTTAGTATGCGCGCATTTGTCTAAAAAAACAAGTGCGGCTTTCATTCCGTCAACGGCAGCACTCATAATGCCGCCGGCGTAACCCGCTCCTTCGCCGATCGGATAAAATCCCGCATGTCCTTCTGCCTCGAACGATTGCCGATTGCGGCGCAGTCGGCACGGCGCGGAAGAACGCGTTTCGACGCCCGTCATCACGACATCCGGTGCGGCAAAGCCCGGAATCTTCCGGTCAAAATACGGCAACGCTCCTTCCAGCGTTTTCGTGATGAATGACGGCAGGCAACGATGCAGATCGACGGCTTTGACCCCCGGAGCGTACGTCGGCTGTGTCAAAAACTGCTCGGAACCTGACGTTCCCTGCAGGAAATCACCGACACTTTGTACCGGCGCGTAATAATTGCGGCCGCCGAGTTCAAACGCAAGGCTTTCGAGTTTTTCCTGCAGATGCATACCCGCCAGAACTTCCCGCCCGAAATCGTCGGGACCGACCTGCACAAGAAGCGCGCCGTTCGCAATACCCGAATCGCGCCGATAATTGCTCATCCCGTTCGTGACGACGCGGTTTTCTTCCGATGCGGCCGCAACGACAAAACCGCCCGGACACATACAAAACGAATACGCCCCTCGTCCCGTCACGGGATCTTTATAGGTCAGGGCATAACTTGACGTCGGCAGCAGCGGATTGCCCGCGTCCTTGCCGTACTGATTCTCATCGATCAAACTCTGCGGATGTTCGATGCGTACGCCCATGGCAAACGGCTTCGCTTCCATGGTAATACCGCGATCCATCAGACAGCGGTACGTATCACGCGCCGAATGCCCGATGCCGAAAAACGCAGCGTCAACGGGAATTTCTTCTTCACCGTTGACGATAATTGACGCGAGGCTGCCGTCCGTGTCAAACCGCAGATCCGTCACCTGCGCGCCGAAACGAACCGTTCCGCCGAGCCGGATGATTTCCTTGCGGATATTTTTGACCACGGTACGCAAAAGATCCGTGCCGATATGCGGTTTCTGCAGATACCGGATCTCATTCGGCGCTCCCGCCGCGATAAACGCGTCAAGCACATCCGCCATATGCGGATCGCTGATGCGTGTTGTCAACTTGCCGTCGGAAAATGTCCCGGCACCGCCTTCACCGAACTGAACGTTTGATTTTGGGTCAAACGCACCGCCCTGCCAGAAGCGATGGACATCCTTTGTCCGTGTATCGACATCGGCACCGCGTTCGAGGACAAGCGGCTGCACGCCTGCGCGAGCAAGCGTCAACGCCGCAAACATTCCCGCCGGACCGAAACCGACAACGACGGGACGATGATCGCCTTTTGGTGACACTTGCGGCAATCCCCGCTTTTTGGCAGGTTTCACCGCCTCGATATTGCGGTCCCGTTTCATCCGTTTCAAAACCGGCGCATCGCCGCCCTGAACCTCGACGTCAAGTAAATAGACAAACTCGATCGGGGCACCGTGATAACGGCGCGCGTCAACGGCCTTGCGCAGAATCGTCAGCCGGTGAATGGACTTTGACGGCACACCCAGACGCCGCGCCACGCGGTCCTGAAGCATGCCTTCCTCATAAAACGGAATCGTAAAATTACGTATCCGGATCAAGAAAAAACCTCATTTCTCTAGAACAATATTACTTTTTCCCGGTTATTCCCGTACCGCTCTCCGGCTTTATCCGGACTTCAATATGAACGGAAACGTCACGGTTCGTGACGGTCACACCATCCGGCAGGTCAAGCGAAACCGACTTATCCGTCGTTTTTGTTATACCGGACAGGTCAACTGCCTTCGTGTTCACCGTCGTAATATTTTTTATCGCTTCGGCACTGCCCGCGATTTCGATTTTGGACGGGTCGACTTTGACATTGGCAATCTCGTAGCCCTTATCGAGCCCCGAGCCGATAACCGGCTGTACGGAAACGACTTTCCGCGTCAAACCGCGTGCGAGCTGAACGTCAACCTGCAGTGACGACGGCACGATTCGTACGCCCTGAACTTCACGTCCGTCTGTATTAATCGCCGTCAGCGGTACCTGAAGCGAGAAGTCGCTGTTGTTGTTGGCGAGTCCGACATAACCGATGACACGTGAAACCTCTGCGATCGCAGAAGCCGGACCTTCCAACGTCACATATTCCGTATCCTGCGTAATATGACCGACGGCTACCCCCGGCGGCGCCGATCCCGAAACGATTAGTTCGGCTTTCATCTTTTTCTGAATGATACGGTCAAGCGTCACCGTCACCGTATCGGGATTGGTCTCAATGAGTTCAAAACCGTAAGGCAGAACCGTCTGTACGCGGCAGGACTGCTGTCCTTCTTCCGCCTGTTTCAGGTCGACATATGCCTTAAAGTCATCCCGTGACGCCGAAACAAAGAGGGATCGCGGTCCCCGCACTTTGATTTTAACCGTCATAACGTCCTGCGAGACCTTATAGCCGTCCGGCTGATTTTCTACGGTCAACGGAACCGTATAACTACCTTCAATCGTCGGATTCTGATCGTTCATGACATAACCCCAGAGAACCACGGCGATGACGAGAGCCAGAATTTTCGTCGGAAGGTTGTGTTCAATAATATTACGAAAACGTCGAATCATTTTCTCTCCTTCCTCCAGTTCTGGATCATATCCTTAATGCCGCTCTGCGGCGTCCCAAAGACCGGACGTAAGAGTGCCTGCATTTTTTCGACCGTCAGATGACGGACGATGCGGCCGTTCTCGGCAATCGAAATCGTCCCCGTTTCCTCACTGACGACAACGATAAGCGCATCACACTGCTCGGAAAGTCCGATCGCCGCACGGTGACGCGTGCCGAGTTCCGTTGACAGGGAACGATTTTCCGTAAGAGGCAGCAGACACCCTGCCGCAATCAGGCGTTTACCGCGAATGACTGCCGCGCCGTCATGGAGAGGTGTATTCGGGATGAAGACATTGACCAGAAAATCCGCCGTGATCAGTCCGTCGATATGAATTCCCGTCGCACTGATATCATTCAGTCCCATATTGCGTTCAATAACCAGTAGTGCGCCGATTTTATTTTTGGAAAAAATCCGGACGGCTTTACCAAGTTCGTTCACGACAGAACGTGCTTCTTCGTCATCCAAAAAAAACTTCGGGCCGAGGAACTTGCCTTGACCGAGATGCTCCAGAGCGCGGCGCAGTTCCGGCTGAAAGACGATCGGCAATGCGACAAACAGCAATGTAATCGTCTTTTGCATGAGCCAGGAAATGGCATGCAAATCCAGCCAGCCGCAAACCATCGTCAAAGCCAGCAAAACGAGGATACCTTTGACAAGTGTCAACGCACGCGTATCCTGCAGCAGTTCGTATACTTTATAAAGGATAACGGCAACGATCACAATATCGAGGATGTCCCACAGTGTAATCGTGGACAGGACTCCCCGAACCTGAAGCGGTATATGAAAATCGATTGGCATCCGTATCACAGCCCCCTATCGAAGAAAACAGACTTTACCATATTTTACTATTCTATCTAAAGAAAATAAAATCCTTGTTACTTTCGCGTTTTTTTGGTCATAATTTACAAATCGGCGCAAAAAAATCCCCGTTCCGAGGAACGGGGATCGGTCTGCTGGCTGTGCAGACAATTATTTAACTTCGTGAACCCAGCCTTCCGGTCCTTCAATCGTACCGAGCTGGATGCCGCGCAGGGTATCATACAGTTTCTTCGTGACAGGGCCCATCTCTTCCATACCGGACGGGAATGCGACGACTTCGTCGCCGCGGACAACTTTGCCGACCGGGCAAATAACGGCAGCCGTGCCGCAAACACCGGCTTCTGCGAAGTCCTTGAGTTCGCTGAAGAGAACCGGACGATGTTCAACCTTCATGCCGAGCATCTTCTCAGCGACGTCAACGAGGGAACGACGCGTGATCGACGGCAGGATCGATGCGGATTTCGGCGTAACAAGCGTGCCGTCTTTCTTAACGAAGAGGAAGTTTGCGCCGCCCGTTTCTTCAACATACGTACGCGTAGCCGGATCGAGGAACATGTTCTCATCGAAACCGTTGTTATGTGCATGGATGTAAGCATGCAGGCTCATGGCATAGTTCAGGCCGGCTTTGATATGGCCCGTGCCGCGTGGGGCAGCGCGGTCGAAGTCACTGACGCAAATCGTGATCGGTTTGGCACCGTTCTTGAAGTACGGACCTACCGGCGTACCGAAGAGACGGAACTGATATTCATCCGACGGTTTTACACCGATAACCGGACCCGAAGCGAACATATACGGGCGCAGGTAAAGGGAAGCGTCCGTGCCGTACGGCGGAACCCAATCGGCATTAGCTGCAACGACCTGATCGACAGCCTCGAGGAATTTCTCTTTCGGGAACGGCGGCATTTCCAGGCGTTTAGCGGATGCATACATACGCTCTGCGTTGAGGTCCGGGCGGAACGTAACGATACGGCCGTCAACCGTCTCGTAAGCTTTCAGACCTTCGAAAACTTCCTGGCAGTACTGAAGAATGCCGGCGCATTCATTCAGAACGAGATTCGGGTCATCGGAGAGACCGCCTTCATCCCATTTACCGTCTTTGTAATTCGAAACATAGCGTTTGGAGATTGGCTGATAGCTGAAGCCGAGCTTCAACCAGTCGATATTTTGCTTTGCCATATGAATACCCCTTTTCTTTTTATTCAAATTGTAACCTTATTCTAGTCCTCGAGTGTAATGTTGTCAAGCACAGTTGTGGAATTTCTTTTGTTTTGTCTTTGTCGAAAATGCATCAGTGCCTTCGGTATAGCGTGCAGAATGTCCGATGCAATAAGTCCTTCGCCGAATTGTTCTGCGGCAAGATCGCCGGCAAAACCGTGCAGATATGTGCCGACAAGCGGCGCCGTTTCAGGATCGGCCTGTTTGACAAACGCCGCGATCGTTCCGGCCAGCACGTCTCCGGAACCTCCCGTCGCCATGCCGCTGTTGCCGTGCACAGAAAAATACAGATGTCCGTCCGGATACGCGACGATAGTACATTCGCTCTTTGCTACGAGAATTGCGTTGAGATCCCGGGCTGCTTTACGTACAGCTGACGGCAGATTTTGACGCAAATCCGGGATCTTTGTCCCAAGCAGCCGTGCGAGTTCGCCGAGATGCGGTGTCAAAACGAGCGGGGCCGAATACGCTCGCAATTCATCCGTATGATCCGTAAACGCATAAAGCGCATCGGCGTCAAGCAAAAGCGGCATGTCAAGTTTTGACACGAGGCGACGGACAAAGCAACACGTTTCCTCCGTGCGTCCGAGTCCGGGGCCGAGAAGTACGCCGTCGTAACCGGCGGCAAGGTTTGACACGTCAACGGCGGCATCGGCGGGAAAATATCCTTTGCCTTCATCTTCGACCGGAATTGTCATGACTTCCGTGACTTTTTCTTCAAGGATCGCATTGAGACTTTTCGGCACGGCAAGCGTCGCAATTCCGGCACCGCCGCGTAAAACAGCGGAAGAAGATAACGCCGCCGCGCCTGTCATGCCGCGCGATCCGGCGACGATAAGGATACGTCCGCATACCCCTTTGTGCGCGGCACGTGGGCGAACCGGAAGTAACGACGCGATGCACGTTTCGTCAAGAATTGACGCCCGAATCTCCGGATTCTCGAGCAGCGGATGCGGCATGCCGATCGTGTCAATGACTTGTTTGCCCGCATAATCGGCACCGGGGCTGAGGAAATGTCCCGGCTGCGGAAGCGCGAGTACCGCCGTCGCCGACGCGCGGACAGCAGTTCCTTTAACCTCGCCCGTATCGGCGTTGACGCCGCTCGGAATATCAATGGCAATGACCGGTTTTTTTGACGCATTGACCATGCGGATGACACGATCGATCGCCGGACGGAGCGTACCGTGAAACCCGGTTCCGAGTATTCCGTCAAGAACGGCATCCGAATCCCGCAATGCCGCGCGCAGTTCCGTTTCCCCGTTCTCATCACTCCACTCGTGAAGCGTCACCGACATCCGGCGAAGCGGCCGCAGCATCGTAAGGCACGATTCCGTTCTGTGCTGCGGATTTCCGAGCAGGAAAACCGTCACCGTATATCCGCCATTGACGAGATGACGCACCGCCGCAAGCGCATCCCCGCCGTTATTGCCGCTTCCCGCGAGCACGCAGACCCGTTTCCCTTGCGGAGCAATCGCAGAGACCAGCGATGCTGCCGCGCGGCCGGCATTTTCCATAAGCACGGTTTCGGGAATCCCGTATCCGTCCATGGCTTCCCGATCCATGCGATGCATATCGTCAACAAAACCAACGTTCATTCGTTTCCCTCCATAACACACTGCGCCGCTGCATAATCGCGTGTGTGACTCAGGGAAATCCAGGTACGCTCGACGCCGAGATTTGACGCAAGTCTCGCAAAATATCCCGTCAATGTCACATGCGGCGCACCGAGTTCGTCCGGCAAGATCTCGATTTCCGTCCAACGTCCGCCGCGAAGTCCCGTTCCGAATGCTTTCATGACGGCTTCTTTGCCGGCAAAGCGCGCCGCAAAACTCTCGTAAGCCTTCGTCTTACGACTGTAACAGTATTGCTGTTCGGCTTCCGTAAAAACGCGCTGCACAAACGCTTCATTCTGTATGGCTTTCCGGATACGCCCGATCTCGACCATATCCATCCCGATTCCGTGAATGATACGAATCCCCTCCTGTCTGGAACAACGTTACTTTTTATTTTACTCTGTTCCGTTCTCTCTGAAAAGGGGACATGTGCAGTCGAGAAAAATATAAATTTTTATTATCGTATCATTCATTCATCAAAAGTATGATATAATAAAAGAGAAATAACATCGGTTTATCTTAGGAGGGTATAGCCACATGGAACTCAGACAACTGGAATACTTCCAGATGGCCAGCCGACTGCGCAACATCACTCGCGCGGCAGAGCGCCTGAAAGTTTCACAGCCGAATATTACTGTTGCGATCAAAAAACTGGAAGCAGAGCTCGGCATCCAGCTCTTTGACCGCAGTCAGAAACAACTGTCACTCACACCGGAAGGCGCCGTTTTCCTGAACCGCATCGAACTCGCCCTGCGCAACATTCAGGACGCCGTCCTCGAAGTCAATGATTATAAACAGCTGCAAAAAGGCACCATAAAAATCGGTATCCCGCCGATGATGGGCGCCTATCTCTTCCCGAAAATTTTCTCGAGTTTCCAGCGCCGCTATTCGCATCTTGACATCTTCCTGCATGAGGAAGCATCCGTCTCCATTCGCGAGCAGCTTGAGCGCGATGAACTTGACTTCGGCATCGTCATCATCTCCGGAGCATCGCCGAATCTCCAGCTGCTTCCGATGTCACGCAATCAGATCGTCTGCTGCGTTCCGTCTAACAGTCCGCTTGCCAAGCAGAGGTCGGTCAGCATGGAAGACATTGCCGAAACGAACCTCGTCATGTTGAAGGAAGGTTCATTCCTGCGTCAGGCGATCCTCAACCGTCTCAAGAAAGCGAATATCAAACCGAACATTGTTCTCGAGTCCAATCAGGTTTTGACACTCAAAGGCCTCGTTGCCAACGGTGTCGGTATTGCGTTTCTCCTCGATATGGTTACGGAAGATACGCCGGGCATCACGGTTCTGCCGCTCGAAGACCCGATTTTCGTCGACGTCGGTCTCGCCTGGAAAAAGGACCGGTACATTTCCAAAGCAGCCCAGTCGTTCATTGACTTCTGCCGGGAAACACTCAAGGCTCATCATACCCCTGCTGAGTAAATCGTCACACGCTGACGTCAAACGTTTTATCGACACACAAAAAAGCCACCGCGCAATGCGATGGCTTTTTTTCATCCCGATAGGAAATCGTTACTCTTCGTCGCGGCAAAGCGGTACCGTAAGGCTTCCCGTCGGCATGAGCATATAGCTCGGATCGTCGCCGACATACTGTTTGGCCAGTTCGATTGCTTCTTCCACCGTGTCAACGGCACCGGCAAAAAGCATATCTTTCGCCAATTGACGGTCAAGTCCCGTGACGAGAATGAAATGCGCCTTTTTCGTCAGACGCGTGATGGCATATGCCTTGTTCGCGCCGATGACAAAACGCTCGCGAAGCTTTGCTTCAATCGCGTCAGCCGTTTTCAGCGTGCGGCACGTTTCTTCAAGGACTTTACTGCCGCTTCCTTCCTCGCATTCGGCGAGCAAGATGACGACACCGCCCTGCTTCGTCGCAAGGACTGCATTATCCATCGTTTTCTGCATCTGATAGACGTTGATATCTTTCGGATAACCGCCGCAGCTGGCAATCGTGATATCGGCACGGCGCGGGATGGGTACGCCGTAGACTTCGTCAACGAATTTGCAGGCTTCCTGATGCGCCTTGACATAATCGCCGGCGAACATGCGCAGGAAACGATGCTCTGCGTCAAGTACAGCGTTAAACAGAATGACACTGCGGCCTTTCGCCCAAAGGCCGACACCTTCGAGCTGATCCTCGTAGACCGGATTGCCGATCGTTTTGCCGAGACCGGCATGCGGATCCATCATAAAGCTGTGATTATGACGCACTGTCTCCATCGCGGCGCAGCCCGGCAGGACGGCTTTTCGTCCGCCGCCGTAACCGCTGAAATAATGATGGACGATCGTGCCCGTCAGGAATACATGGTCACTGTGACAGATGTGTTTGTTGATGAGAACCGGCGTAAAGCGGCTCGTCGTGCCGAAATACTCGAAATCCGACGGCACATTGCAGTCGCTGTTATACATGCGGAGGCGCGAAGCGACCTCCTCCCCGACACCTTCCGCCATCTCTTCTTTCGACATGAGGCGATGCGTACCGAGTGAGAACACAATCTGCATATTTTCATCCGGTACACCGAGTTTATTCATCTCGTTGACGAGCACCGGCATAAAGTCAAAGCTGTTCGCGACACGCGTCGGATCGTTGCAGATAAACGTAATCGTGTCACCGGGTTTGACTACTTCGTTGATCGGTTTCTGCCCGATCGGATGGTAAATTGCGTCAAGTACGGCTTGTTTGACATCCGTCAACGGTTCAACGGACGGCATGTCAACTTCTTTGATGACTTTCGTCTCATCGAGCTCGAACGATTTCGTACCGCGGCCGTAATGGAACGTATACTGTTTCATAAAAACCCCTTCTTCCACTATTACTCCTGAATATACCTTCAATCCATAAAAAAAGATGGCATGAGACATGCCATCTTTTTGTTTTCTTAATTCACACAGACACCGGATCAGAACAGGATATGTGCGATGACATACGCAACGCAGGAACCGGTGAAGACACCGAGAAGACCCGGGATCATGAAGCTGTGGTTCAGAACGTATTTACCGATACGAGTCGTGCCGGAACGGTCAAAGTTGATGCAGGCCAGGTCGGAAGGATAGGTCGGCAGGAAGAAGTAACCGTAAATAGCCGGGATGAACGAAACGATGATCAGCGGATCAACGCCTGCGTTCAAAGCCATCGGAACGATAATCGCAACGCAGGCGCCCTGCGAGTTAACGAGTTTCGACGTGAAGAATGTGCAGAGTGCATAGAGTGCCGGATACGTAGCAACAGCCGTAACAAGGACGTCTTTCAGGAGAGCCATGTGGTTCGAGAAGAACGTATCAGCCATCCAGGCAACGCCGTAAACGGATACGACGGCGACGACACCGGAACGGAATACCTGGCTGCCGCCGACTTTTCTGGCGTCAGCTTTGCAGAGGAACATCATGAGAGCGCCGAGGAGGAGCATGACCATCTGGATAACAACCGTCATCGAGATCGGTTTCATAGCGCCTTTAGCGTTCGGGAAATGCGGAAGCAGGGACGGCATGTTGCCGAGCAGTGCAATTACGAGGATACCGACGAGGAAAATGATCGTAGCACGATAATAGGATTTCGGGAAGGATTTGCCGATGAGGCTTTCCGTCGAGTCACCGTATACATACTGTTTGTTTTCCGGATCGGAAATAAATTCCTGGAAACGCGGATCGTTTTCGAGATCTTTGCCGCGGCGATAGCTCCAGAGAGCTGCTACGATAACGCCGCAGAACGTAGCCGGGATGGATACGCTCAAGAGGTTCAGAACCGTGAACGGTGCGTTGGCAGCAGCGAGGAAGCCGGCCATCGAAACCATAGCGACGGATACCGGCGAAGCACTGATACCCATCTGAGAAGAAACGGATGCAACCGCCATCGGGCGCTCCGGACGGATGCCTTCTTTGATGGCGATATCATAGATGATCGGGAATACCGTGTAAACAACGTGGCCCGTGCCGCAGAGGACAGTCAGGAGCCAAGTCGTAATCGGCGCATAGATCGTGATACGTTTCGGGTTGCTGCGCAGGAATGCTTCTGCGTATTTCAGCATGATCGTAAGACCGCCGGACGTCTGCAGGAAGCCTGCGCACGTTACGACCGCGAGGATCGTGAGCATAACGCCGATCGGCGGCGAGCCCGGCTTATAGCCGAAAATGAATACATAGACAATGAGACCAATCGAGCTGACGACTGCCAGACCGATACCGCCGTGACGGACACCGACCAGTAAGCAGGCGAACAGGACGACAAACCCTAAGAATACTTCCAAGGTTTCCCTCCCCTTTCTGAATATAACTACAAGAAATACTACTAAGAACCCGTTCCACCTAGACGGATCCCTCTTTCAACAATCTGCCGCTCTGTCCGTTTTCGAGTTTGCACTTCATTAATCCAAATTACAATCCAGAATCCTGATAACAATCCAAAAAGTAACAGACACAGATTATCTATGTGACATATTATACTACACTATCTCAATATATGTAAACACTATTTATCATAAAAATTTTTTATAATAATGCTGATTTATCATAAAGCAAATCAATTTAAAACCGAACACAGAACGAAAAAATACAATTGTAAACAGGACGTGTATACAGAAAACATAACAGGCTCATCTATTAAACAGCATAGTGATGTGGTATAATATGCTAAAACGTTATATTGATAACGGTTCTATCGTCATAGGAGGAACAAAATGGCTACAATAAATAACAACTACATGAAACTCCCCGGCAGCTATCTCTTTGCCGAAATCGCACGCCGCGTTGCCGCGTACAAGGAAGCACATCCGGAAGCGGATATCATCCGTCTCGGCATCGGCGATGTCACACAGCCTCTGCCTCAGGTCTGCATCGAAGCGATGCACAAAGCCGTTGACGAAATGGCGCATAAGGAAACGTTCCGCGGTTACGGCCCGGAACAGGGCTATGCATTCCTGACGGAAGCTATCCTCAAAAACAACTATGAGAGCCGCGGCATTCATTTTGACACGGACGAAATTTTCGTCAGCGACGGTTCCAAGAGCGACTGCGGCAATATCCAGGAAATCTTCGGCACGGACAACCGTATCGCGATCACGGACCCGGTTTACCCGGTTTACCTTGACACGAACGTCATGGCAGGCCGCACGGGCGAACTGCAGGATGACGGACGTTTCGCCGGTGTCACGTATCTGCCGTGCACGGCGGAGAACAACTTCCAGCCGGAACTGCCGAAAGAGAAAGTTGACATCATCTATCTCTGCTGCCCGAACAACCCGACGGGCACGACGCTGACGCGCGAAGAACTCACAAAGTGGGTCAACTACGCGAAAGAAAACGAGAGTGTTATCCTCTTCGATGCCGCTTACGCCGCTTACATCACGGAACCGGACATCCCGGTCACGATCTATGAGATCGAAGGCGCCCGCGATGTTGCGATCGAGTTCCGTTCCTTCTCCAAGACGGCCGGCTTTACGGGCACGCGCTGCGGCTACACGATCGTTCCGAAAACAGTCAAAGGACGTGCCGCCGACGGTTCGCTCGTTTCCTTCAACCCGCTTTGGAACCGCCGTCATACGACGAAGTTCAACGGTACGGCATACATCATCCAGCGCGGTGCCGCTGCGATTTACACGCCGGAAGGTCAGAAACAGGTCAAAGAGCTCGTTTCCTACTACATGGAAAATGCCCGCATCATCCGTGAAGGTCTCAACGAAATCGGCCTCTCGGCATACGGCGGTGTCAATGCTCCGTACATCTGGCTCAAGACTCCGAACAACATGCCGTCGTGGGACTTCTTCGATAAACTCCTGCATGAAGTCAACATCGTCGGTACACCGGGCGTCGGTTTCGGTCCGTGCGGCGAAGGTTACTTCCGTCTTACGTCCTTCGGTGACCGACAGAACACGATCCGCGCCGTCGATCGCATGAAAAACACGCTCCGCTTCTGATACGAAAACCAAACAACAAAAATCCCGCTCCGGTGTCAAGCCGAAGCGGGATTTCTTTATGTCAACATTGATGGTCAAAGTTTATGCCGGATATAATAAATCAAAACGCCGATCAATGCGCCGATGCCGACAACGGTCATCGCAGGCAGAACAACGAAAATCAGAATAAGCAGGACAATACCGCCACCGGCAAGTGCCAGGAGTTTTCCCATCGGCTTGCCCGAAAACAGCGACCGGTTGTTCACGGTAATTCGGATGCCGCTGTCTCTTGTCGAACGCTCGCGTTCTCCGGAACCGCTTTCGTCAATCGTTTCGCCCTGATAAAAATCACGTTCCTCCCGTGACATCGTTCGCACGGGCGGCTGTTTATTCTCTTCTTCCGTCATGGTTTCTCCCTCCTTTCCGATCGGATGCGTAAAGTGCCGTAACAAAACCGTCCTCCGTCAGGTAACGCGGATCGCCGGACTGACAGTCAAGTTTTGCCCGCATATCCGCGACACGCTGCAGGACATCTTCTTTTTTCAGGTAAAATAATGCGTAAATGTCGGGAATCCCGCTGAGGTCAACGCCGTTGACTTCGGCGAACAGCAGCAGCGATGACGCGAGAATCTGCACACGCTGCTCCCCCGTAGGCGGTTCCGGCAAACGGCTGAGATAATCGCGTGCGAGCTGCACGAGAAGCCCCGCCGCATAAGTGCTGTATCCGACTTCACAGCCCAAATGATGCAGCATACGCAGATCGCGGTCACTTGTCCCGTTACCGGTGTAACGCGTACGGATCACAGGCAACGCCTGACGTGACGCCGGTATGCGTCCCCGATTGACAATACGACAGATATGACGCACAACAACGGCTTCCCGTTTAAAAAACGTTTTCCAGGAAGCTCCCGGCTGCTGACAACGGAAAAGTTGATACTGCTGCTGCACGGAACGGCGGATCTGACGTTGACGCCGCTGACTTGCCGGCAGCATATTGATATAATTGAGGACGATATCATGATCCGTATAGATATGGCCGTAAAGCAGAACCGCCTGATGATCGTCAATCGGAAATTCCGGCGGCGGCAGTTCGATATGCTCCCCCGTCATGAGATCGCGGCAGAGCATCATATCTTCAAGGAATGATTCGATAACCAAAAGATGGAATGACGCCTCGCTCAGTTCGCGCAGGATCTCCCATTCGTCTTCTTTAAAACGGCCCACTTTGTGTTTGACAAGATAGGAAAGCGGCGTCAAATCCAAGGCAGCCAGATGATAGTCAAACAGGAAGTAATCCCAAAAATTGAAACCGAACGTGTCCCGTTTTTCGGGCGTTGACGTTTCCTGCTGATAGGCTTCGTTGTCCGGTCCGAGATAGCGGTCGAGGGCGCGGTTGAGATCCGTTTCATATGCTTTCCCGCGGAAAATATCACTGGCCTGCTGCAGCAAATCGTTGATGCCTTCGGTAAACGCCTCTTCCGATTCTCCGTCTTCCCCTTCCCCTTCCGTGAAAACCATATGATCGGGCAGGGAAAATTGTCCGTTCTCGTCATACATCAGGGCTTTTGCCTCATGCAGGGCATAACGGCAGTCATCGGGATGACCGTCACGGGCCTGACGGTTGAGTACACGCTCCCAAATCTTCAGGAACCATTTGACGTCAGGTTCATTCAATGCAAAGGACGGATCCGAAGCGGCGTAGAGATACAGCATATCCAGATAATCATACGGTGTCAGTTCATCGAGAGCAGAAAGTTCCATGTCCTTCATATAGCCGAGTATAAATGAAATGACATTCCACTCGCGCTGCAGTTCGTCTTCGTGCTTTCCCCGCCACGCATCGCGGCGCAGACTGCTTTCGACGATACGCCGGGGCAGGAGCTCCGCCGCCTTCCGGTTTTTCTTATAAAATTGTTCTACCTGCCCATAGACATTGGCCATAAACGAATCCTCCATCTCTGATAATTCCTTTATTATACCATAAAACCGGACAGCATAAAACAGGCGGCCATGTTTGTTCCCAAATCCCAATAAAAAACCGTGCCGGAACAGTGTGTTTCGACACGGCTGAATGAACTTCCGATTAAAGAGCCTCGCGGTTATCGAGGATTTTCTTGCCTGCGGTGCAAGCCGGGCAGTCGCAGTATTATCCTCTTTTCTGCTCAGGCAATTTGCACTGCCTTATGCCTCGAGTGAAGCAATTTCGCGCAGCGTTTCCTCGATGAGTTCCACCTGCGGGCGGATCGTCGCAAGCACGATTTTCTCCTGCGGACTGTGAATGTCAATCGCCGTTACGCCCGTTGACACCATATCAAGTTTCGGGTTCTTTTCGAAGTGCCAGCCGCATTCAAGTCCCGCGTGGATCGCACCGACTTTCATGGGGCGGCCGTTCTGTTTGGCAAAAACATCGGACATAATCTGAGCGAGGCGGCTGTCCTTATTTTCTTTCCACCCCGGCGATTGCGTGCCGATTTCGGGAGCAAATCCCGTCATCTGACCGACAATAGCGGCAAGCGTACAGAACTCCTCGATTTTCTCATCGCTCGACGACCGCGGGAAGAATTCGACAACGGCATCATGATTCTTCATCATGCGCACGACGCCGAGATTGGCTGACGTCGCGACAAGTCCCGGAACGGCCGTTGACATCGCGTAAATGCCCGTGTGAAGTACCGTGAGCAGGCGCAGAAGGCGCTGCGTATCGCCGGCCTGAATGACCGTTGCCGGCATTTCAACGGGCGTCAAGTCAACCGTTAAATCCGGATCGGCATCACCGTACACGTCATGAAAATGCTGTTTTTGACCGTCAATGACGGCCTGCAGATCCGCCAAAGGCAGATCCGTCACGATCTCGGCAAGTGCCGTATCCGGAATGGCATTGTGCGCCTTGCCGCCCGTGAACAGATTCAGTTCGATCGTACCCCGCTCCTGCAGAGCAAGCAGAATAAGCGCCAGCGTACGGATCGCATTGCCGCGTTCTTTGTCGATTTCGGCACCGGAATGACCGCCGAGGAGCCCCCCGACCTGAATCGTCCAAGCACGCATCCCGGTCGGTTCGACCTGCTTCATCGGGCGGCGGAATGTCAGGTCAACACTGCCGGCACTCCCGATGGTAAGTTCGTCGTAGTCCTCCGAGTCACAGTTAATCAGATATGCCGCATCCGTCAAATATTTCGCGTCAAGGTTGATCGCGCCCGTCATGCCGCATTCTTCGTCAACCGTCACGATGAGGCGGAGAGGACCGTGTTCCTTCGCGTGCAGCATGGCGTAAATCGCAACGGAAACGCCGATACCGTCGTCGCCGCCGAGACTCGTTCCCTCGGCCTCGAGATACGTATCGCCGCGCTGCAGTTTGATCGGATCTTTTTCCGGATTGTAGTCGTATCCGTCCTCCGCGACGCAGACCATATCCATATGACCCTGCAGAATCGTGAGCGGTGCTTTTTCGCATCCCGGCGTCGCCGCTTTATCGGCGATGATATTCTTGTATTCATCCTGGACAACGGTAAAGCCGAGCTCCGTTAACCGTTTCTTTAAATAGTTGCTGACGGCTTTTTCATGACCGGACGGACGCGGAATCGCCGCCAGTCCCGCAAATTCATCGAGTACGCCCTCGAGGACAGTATCTCGTTCTGCAGCTTCCTTCATTATAATAACCTCCCTGAACATTTCCATACAAAAAGGACCGGGTGCTTGACGCGGCCCGATCCTGACTTATTGATGTAAATACGGATTACTCCGGTACGGCAACGCTGACCGCTTCGGTGACGTCAACACCGTTCGGAACGTAAAGAATGATCTGATCCGAAATGCGTTTGACACCGCCGTCCTCAACATAGCAGACGCCGTTAAGGAAATCGCAGATACGGCGCTGTTCCGCTTCGTCAACCTGTTCGAAGTTGACAACAGCGGCACGGCCGGCTTTGAGGTTGTCTGCAATGCCCGGAACCTGATCGAAACGGTGAGGCGCATAAATCTGTACGGAAAGAGACGGAACCTTCGTTGTATGAACCGTAAGCTGCGGATGACTCGGTTTCGACGTCGTATGCGTCGTATACGTGCGGCGCGTCGTCGTACGCGCCTCGTAAACCGGAGCCGAAGCAACGCTGACCGAACCGCCGTTGGCAACCTGACGCGTCTGCATCTCGGCATATCCCGTCTGCTCTTCGGCTTTTTCGACCTGCTGTTTCGGAGCGGCCTTTACGACCGTTTCCTCTTCACGTTCAGGTTCGTCGATCGGCGGCGCAACCAGATCAACAATTGCACCGAAACCATGTTTTACTTTATCTTTCACAGCACCCGAAAAATTGCTCATATTCCATTCGTCCTTCCGCCGTTTTGTTTGATTTGCGCGATAATACCAAAATAAAAATTATAACTGGTACTATAGTAACATATTACGCCGAAAAAAGCAAAAATCCTGCCGAAAAAATTTCTTCCGGCAGGATTTTTTGATTACTTTCTGGCGTTCTTGGCAGCACGGCCGCGAACCGTACGGTCAAGGATGGCTTTACGCAGGCGGATATGTTCCGGCGTAACTTCGACGAGCTCGTCCTTGTTGATGTATTCCAGGGCCTGCTCGAGGCTCAAAATGCGCGGCGGAACGAGGCGGATTGCCTCATCGGAAGCCGACGTACGCATATTGGAAACGTTCTTCTTCTTGCACGGGTTAATGTCAATATCCATCTCACGGGAGTTTTCGCCGACGATCATGCCTTCGTAAACTTCTTCGCCCGGTCCGATGAACATGACACCGCGATCCTGCAGCGTGAAGATACCGTAACCCGTCGTCGTGCCCTGTTCGAACGCAACGAGCGAACCGCGCGTACGTCCCTGCATGTCACCTTTGTACGGTGCATAGCCGTGGAAAACGTGGTTCATGATACCGTTGCCCTTCGTGTTCGTCAACAGTTCCGAACGGAAACCGATGAGTCCGCGAGCCGGGATCGTGAATTCGAGGCGCATATAACCGGAGAGTTCCGTCATGTTCGTCAGTTCGGCTTTACGCGTGCCGAGAGCTTCCATGACCGTTCCCATGTATTCCTGCGGTACTTCGACCGTCAGATTTTCGATCGGTTCGCAGAGCTGGCCGTTAATTGTTTTGTAGACAACTTCCGGTTTACCGACCTGCAGTTCATAACCCTCGCGGCGCATTTCTTCGATGAGGACGGAAAGATGGAGTTCACCGCGGCCGGAAACTTTGAAGACATCGGCCGAATCCGTCTCTTCGACGCGCATGGCAACGTTCGTCTCGACTTCTTTAAAGAGGCGGTCACGCAGATGACGCGACGTTACGAACTGACCTTCACGGCCGGCAAACGGGCTCGTGTTGACACCGAACGTCATCGACAACGTCGGTTCGTCAATGTTGATCGTCGGCAGAGCTTCCGGTTTTTCCGCGTCAGCGACCGTATAACCGATGCTGACGTCCCCGAGGCCCGTCAGAGCAACGATTTCGCCCATGCCGGCTTCCGGAACCTCAACGCGCTGCAGTCCCTGATAAGCAAAGACTTTACCGATGCGGGCGCGTTTTTCATTGTCACCGTTGATGATGACGACATTCTGATTGGCTTTGACACTGCCGCGAATGATACGGCCGACAGCGACACGGCCGACGTAATCGTCTGCTTCGAGCGTCGTAACCATCATCTGGAGCGGACCGTCCGCGTCACCGCGCGGAGCCGGAATTTCTTTGACAATCGTTTCCATGAGCGGCTCGAGGTTATCGCTTTCGTCTTCCATATGATATTTGGCGATACCGTCACGAGCCGTCGCATAGATAACCGGGAAATCGAGCTGATCGTCATCGGCGTCAAGTTCCATAAAGAGCTCGAGGACTTCGTCGTAAACGTCATCGACGCGCTGATCCGGACGGTCAATCTTGTTGATGACAACAATCGGTTTCAGTTTCTGCTCGAGTGCTTTACGCAGAACGTACTTCGTCTGCGGCATCGGTCCTTCGAAGGCATCGACAAGCAGCAGAACACCGTCAACCATGTTGAGGACACGCTCAACCTCGCCGCCGAAGTCCGCATGACCCGGGGTATCGACGATGTTGATTTTGATGCCGTTATACATGATCGCCGTGTTTTTCGAAAGGATCGTGATGCCGCGCTCACGCTCGATATCGCCGGAGTCCATGACACGTTCTTCGACTTTCTCGTTCGAACGAAATACATGGCTCTGCTTGAGCATCGCATCGACCAACGTCGTTTTACCGTGGTCGACGTGGGCAATAATCGCGATGTTTCTCAGTTTTTCATTTACGCTCATTCTTGCAAATGCCTCCTATAAAGAAAGGATACTGTAACAGTATCCTTAAACTCAATGCAACAATACAATGGTAGTATAGATGGGCAGGCTTGTCAATATTTTTTTGTAGTCTGAAAATGCTGACAGAACGCCGCTTCCGAGCGCTGACGCATACAAAAATCCCGCTGCCGAAAAGACAGCGGGATTGATTTGACAGCATTCGCTGATTAACGTTTCGAGAACTGCGAAGCCTTACGTGCTTTTTTGAGGCCGTATTTACGACGCTCTTTTTCACGCGGGTCACGCGTTACGAAGCCGGCTTTCTTCAGTGCCGGACGGAGATCAGCATCCATCTCCATGAGTGCGCGCGTAATGCCGTGACGGATTGCGCCGGCCTGACCCGAAGCGCCGCCGCCGGCAACGTTGGCAATAACATCATATTTATCAGCCGTTTCCGTAAGAACGAGCGGCTGACGAACGATCAGTTCGAGGGTTTTGAGGCCGAAGTACGTTTCCATATCGCGGCCGTTAATCGTTACCTTGCCTTCGCCCGGAACCAGACGAACACGGGCAACGGACGTCTTTCTGCGGCCAGTGCCGTAGTAGCTAACTTGTGCCATGTAGAATGTTCCTCCTTTTCCGATTAGCGAATGTTCAGCTCAAGCTTTTCCGGTTTCTGAGCCATATGCGGATGCTCCGGACCTGCGTAAACGCTGAGTTTACGGAACATCTGAGCGCCGAGACGGTTGTGCGGCAGCATGCCTTTAACAGCGTGCTCGACAACACGAACCGGGAATTTCTCCAGCATCTGACCGGCCGGTACAAACGTCGTGCCGCCCTGATAACCGGAATGACGGAAATAAGTTTTATGAACGAGTTTTTTACCGGTGAATTTGACCTTATCTGCATTGATGACGATGACATAATCACCCGTGTCTACATGCGGAGTAAAAGTCGGTTTATTTTTACCGCGAAGAACTTTTGCGACTTCGGCAGCGAGGCGGCCGACAGTCTGACCTTCAGCGTCTACAACATACCATTTACGCTCGATATTGGATGCGTTTGCCATAAACGTTGTCTTCATGCGATTTCCCCCCTAATGATCGTAATATTTCAGTTTATCAATTTCGGTTTTTGCGTTGTCATTGACAGGCCTCCGGGGCTAATGGAAACGCACGTCCGTGACATCACATAGAAATATTTTACTCAGAAAGAACTGATACGTCAAGCAGTTTTTTCCGTTTTCCGCGAAAAAAATCAGCGAAGGGCGCGCGGCAGGTGCTCGACGCTGTTTAAGAGTTCAATCGAAGGATAAACACCCGGATCGAAACGCAGGATGCTCACTGCTGTATTGAACTGACGGATTGTCCAAACGTAACGGAGCGGCATATGTAAAACGCCCGCGATGACGGAACGCAACACAGCGCCGTGAGCCGTGATGACGATTGTTTTTCCTTCATGTTCCTTCAATAATTCTTCGAGGCGTCCGAGTGCGCGGCTCTGCACTTGTTGAAACGTTTCGCCGTGCGGGATCTGCAGTTCGTCCGGGCGCTTGAAAAACGTTTCGATCGCGTCGGGCCACTCGGCGACAATTTGATCATATGTCAAACCTTCCCAGTCGCCGAAGCTGAGCTCGCGGAAATGCGAATCGGGGTGCACGGGTACGTTGAAGCGCCTTCCTACTTCTTCCGCCGTTTCCCGCGCACGGCAGAGATCACTCGTGTAAATGACGTCAACAGAAGGCAGTGGGAATCTCTCGGCGAGAATCTTCGCCTGCAGTTTGCCGCGTTCGGAAAGCGGCACATTCGACTGTCCCTGATAACGTCCGCTTTTATTCCATTCCGTCTGTCCGTGACGGATGAGTACGACTCTGGTCATAGAATCTGATCTCCTATCTCGATGAACTTGCTGTTTTCCTCATGACTGCGAACGGCAATGCGAATAAAATACGGCGTCAGTCCCGGATAATTGCTGCAGTCGCGCACGAGGATGCCGCGCCCGCGAAACGCCGCCGTAATGTCCGAGCCCGTTCGTCCCGTTCCCTTGACGTCAAGCAGCAGAAAATTGACACAGCCCGGAATGACGCGTATACCGCGCCAATGACGGATCGCTTCCGTAAGATACGCCCGTTCCCGCGACACGACAACGCGGCTTTCTTCCTGATAGCTCCGTTCTTTGACGGCAGCAACGCCGGCTTTCTGCGCGGGCAGGCTGACATTCCAGACATCCTTTGCCGCATTGAGACGATGACGCAGCGGTTCCCCCGCAACGCCGAATCCCAAACGCAGACCGGGGATCGCGAAAAACTTCGTCATCGATGTGACGACGAAGAGATGCGGATACGTTGACGTCAACCGCTTCAGGGAAACCGAGTCGCCGCCGTCCGGCAGAAAATCAAGGAACGATTCGTCCACCATGACGTAAACGCCGCAACGCTCTGCCGCCTGCAGAAATGACGTCAAACCCGCCCGCGAAAGGACTGTCCCCGTCGGATTGTTCGGGTTGCCGAGAACGACAGCGTCAACCTGCGTCAAATGCGGTGTCAGGCGTTCCCAATCGACAGCGAAATCCCGCTCCGCCGGCAAGGGAAACGGCAGAATTTCCGTGCCTGATGCCAAAGCCGCCCGTTCATAGTCGGAAAAGGACGGAACGGGAATCAGTACGCACCGCGGCCGAATGACCTGAAAAAAGAGGTAAATGAGTTCCGCCGCGCCGTTACCCGGAATTACTGCTTCGGCGTCAACCCCGTAATACGAAGCAATCGCCTCGCGCAGTTCCCGTGCCGCGGGATCGGGATAATGAACGACACCGTCAATACTTGACCGTACGGCTTCTTTTACACCCGGCGCCAATCCGAGCGGATTGATATTTGCCGAAAAGTCGAGCCATCCTCCCAGCGGTGCGGCTTCGTAAATATTGCCTCCGTGTTCATAACGCTTCAATACCGATCCCCTCTTTTCCTGCCGGGTTGTCATAAAAAATACCGCCGTCAATAAGACGGTTGATCCCGAAAAACCGTAACGCCGGCATCCGCGCGCCGATGTCAGCCGCGCCCCGGCGCACCGTCTCCCCTGACACGTCAAGCGGCCAAAACGCGCAGAGGAGCGTCCCGCTGTGCGCGAGTGTCATGCCGATTGCACCGCTTTTTTCCGCCGCCCGCCAAAACAATTTCGCCTGCAGAAAAGGAAACATGTCACCGTGAAGGAGTGCTCCCTCTGTTGCAACCTGCGCCGTACGAATCGCATCACCGCCCCGTAATGCTGACGTCATCTGACGCAACAGTCGCTCCGTATAACGTTCATAATCGTGTGTCAAAAGACGGCGCCACTGTTCGTGAAACAGACGCGTATTGACGCGTCCGCCGCGATCAAAAAGTGCCATTTGAAGCGGTGGTGCGGGATATTGTCCGATCATACGTCCCGTTGTCTGCTCCATGGCTGCAATACCGCGGAGAAAAACACCGTCTGTCGGCTCCAGCGAAACGGCCATGTCAAGGATTTCGCGCCCTGAAAACGGAATGCCTGACGTCAATCCGACAGCGGCAGCCGCGAGGGCGAGATCGGCACTCGATGACGCCATGCCCTTGCCGACGGGAAGATGACGGATTTGACGGATCCGTGCCGGGATATTTTCAAGTCCGCGCGCTCTGCGTGCAAGCTGCATCATTTGGCGTGCCTTTTTTCCGAAGCCGAACATGCCGCTTCCCGGCGTCAATGTCACCGCCGCAAAACGGTCAATCGGGCACGTCACGAGAAACGGTTTTCCGTTCGCCACGCCCTGAAGGAGTTCCCCGCCGCTTCCCGGCACGCGGATCCGGATGTTTTTTGACATAAACGAGCCTCATTTCCGTTCATTTGAATTACGCTTCTCCCGACGGGTTTCCGTGTCAATTCCGCTGACATCAAATCAGCCGGGCAAATTGCCCGGTATCTTCAGGACAGCCGGAAGGAGAACGAGGAAACACAGCAGAAAAAAACAAAATGCCGTTTCCGACAGCATCGTGACGGCTCCGTAAACATCACCCGTCAAACCGCCGAGTTTACGGCAGGCATAACGCGCAAAAAGGAACGCGCACAAAAGTCCGCAAACGGAGGCAAACACCAACGAAGCCGCAGCGATTGACATGACCTGTAAACCGTCCGGGATTTGGAGCAAACACCATCCTGCGATCCAAAGAACGGTGACAGTCAATGCCGTAACAAGCGTTTTTGTGTCAGCCATATCCGAGAAGATTTTCCCCATCCCTTCGGGACGCGCATACGGAAAACAGGAAACGGCGCCGACCATCGCAAGACGTCCGATCACGGGCATGACGACAAGGGACTGAAGCTGCCAAAACGGCGGCAGACTGACGAAAACGGCGTAATTGAACAGCATGATGCAGACAAATGCCGTGACCCCGAACGATCCCGTGCGGCTGTCTTTCATGATTTCGAGCTTTCTCTCCCGTTCCCGTCCCGAAAAAAGTCCGTCCATCGTATCCATAAAGCCGTCGCAGTGAAGTGCTCCCGTCAACAAAACCGGCACGACCAAACAAACAGCGGCGATAACGGGATGCGTGGACGCGTGCAGTCCGAAAAAGAAGTACATGACGGTCCACGTCAAACCGTAACCAATGCCGAGAACAGCGCCGACGAGTGTAAACCAGCGTGTACTGCGTCCGAAATCCGCAGCCGTCAAATCATGTTGATCGACAAAATGCAGACGCGTCAAAAACTGCAAAGCCGTAATAAACGATCGCATAAATCCCCTCAGTGCCCCAGACAAACAAGCAGGGCGTAAGCAAAAACAAGAAACAGCAGAACGGCCGTATACATCATGCGGATTGCGGCCATAATATGTTTCGGCGCGAGCTCCTGCATGGCTTCCCCCATATAGGCGCGGAACGTTTTCCGACCGAAATACGAATTGACCCCGCCGAGACGGATATGCAGTGCCCCCGCCATGGATGCTTCGGCAAATCCGCCGTTCGGACTCGGATGTTTTCGCGCGTCGCGGCGCATCATGCGCATGGCGTTTTTCGCGTCATAACCGATGAGAAGTGCCGCAAAGACGAACAAAAAGCCCGTAATGCGCGCCGGGATATAATTGAGTACATCGTCAAGGCGCGCCGCCGCCCGCCCGAAATAGAGATAACGCTCGTTTTTATAGCCGAGCATCGAATCCATCGTATTCGCCGCACGATACAAAACCGCGAGCGGTACACCGCCGATGACGAAGAAAAAGAGCGGTGAAATGATACCGTCAACGGTGTTTTCCGCGATCGTTTCGACCGTCGCGCGCGTGACTTCGGCATTGTCAAGCTGCTGCGTATCACGCCCGACAATCATCGACACACTTTGACGTGCCGCGCCGAGCTTTCCCGCTTTCAGGAGATCGTAGATCTCTTTTCCCGCCGCCGCGAGACTGCGCGGACAGATCATAAATGCGAGAATAAGTCCCGCCGCCGCATCCTGCGCCCAGTGCGGCAGAAAATACGTCAAATAAATCAGGAAATCGCCGACGGCGTACGAAATCAACAAAACGAGCAGCACGAGTACGGCGCCGCAGGCAAATTTACTCCGATCCGAATCGTCTTCCCGGTATAGGATGCGTTCAAAAAACGCGATGAGTTTCCCCATCAGGGCAACGGGATGCAGGGAACTGCGCGGGTCGCCGAGCAGCTGATCGAGGCAGAATGCCCAAATCGCGGTGAACATCAGCATTCCCCCTTCATAATACGACGCAGGCGGTTCATGTCAAGGTGCTCCCTTACGGACGCCGCCAAACGGTCATACGCCGCTTCTTTTTCCCGGGCAACACAGCGGCGCGTCTCAAGGGGACGCCACCCTTTTTTCCGACGCAGTGCGTTTAAAAGCTGACGCCGGAAACCGTCATGGTCGAAAAGCCCGTGGAGATATGTCCCGGCGATTTTCCCGTCTCCCGACACAATCCCGTCGTCGCGTTCTTCCGGTTCATGTACGCGGACAAACGGCCGAACCGTTTTGGTGAACACAGTCTCCCCCATATGGATTTCGTATCCCTGCAGTCCTTCGGCCTGAATTGTTGTTCCGAGGAACGGTATTCCCGCACAGTCTGCCGTAACCTGCGTCAAATGCTTCGCGGGCGAAAAAACCGTACGCGCCGGCAGGAAGCCGAGTCCGCACACCGTTTTCCGGGTCGATTCGACGGCAGACGGATCTTCGATCCGTTCGCCCATCATCTAATATCCGCCGCAGATCCCCCAGATGACGGTTCCGCGCTCCGCGGCGCGTTGAAGCGCCGTTTCGAAACCTTCCGCGCGCAGATAGAGGAGGTCTTCGATCGTATTTTTCGACCCCGGCAGCAGGATCATATCGGCATCGTCAAGTTCCTGCGGGTCACGGACATATCGCAGCGCCACGTCCGGTTCGCGCT
>CACXCC010000135.1 GCA_902766015.1 uncultured Veillonellaceae bacterium | reverse complement strand
CTGAACCGCAGCCGAACCGATAATTCAACTATTCTTGGCAGTCAAGTGCTGAAGATGGAGATCAACAAGATATCGGACTTTGCTAAAAAAGCCAAAGTACAGATGCTCTACCAAGCGATTAACGAAGAAATTTCTTTTTCTGCCGATATCCAAGCCCGAGCACGGTATATCCAACAGGTTAGTGCAATACACAGCATGGACAGTTTGCATATAGCAAGTGCCGAAGCCGGTCATGCCGATGTTTTGCTATCTACAGATGACCGATTGATCCGTGCTTGTAAAAAGCTTGACCTCGACGTCCGTGTAATGAACCCCGTATCCTACCTTGCAGAGGTGATCGAACATGATGAACATTAACATAAACAGTCCTATGGATGTGCGTAATGCAGGCATGCAGGCTCTTGTTGTCGCTCTCGGCCCTGTCGGCTGCGCCCGATTCATTCAGCAGTTTGACAACGGTTACGGCGACTATACAAAGGAAAAATATCAAAACCCGGATACCCCGATGGACGATCTGATCGCCGAGCTTTTGTCCGTACAAAACGCTTAACTGAACATCGCATTCCCCATGTAAAAGGTATTGTCACACGGCAATGCCTTTTTTATTGTCTCATTTTTCTCTGACACTGCCCTGTCGTTTCCGTCAATTCTGCCACCGGTCTCATTTCATCTTGTTTTTCGGTTGGTTTTTTCTTGTGTATGTCCATGCTGTAAAGATATCTGTCCAGTGAACACTTCTGTGGAGTAAGTGAAAACAAAAACTTTATTTTGTCCGTATCTGGTGCAAAAAACTATTTACATTTTTAAAAGATGTGTTACAATGTAAACACCAGCAGATGATAGTGAGACTGAACAATAGAGAAAGGCGGTTATTCTGATGACAGCATTGGCTTTATATGACGATGAAATCGAAGCACAGTGGAATGTAGGATTTGAAGAAGGATTTGCAGAAGGCCGCCGTGAACTGCATGAGAAAATCGTGCCGCGCATGCTCACGAGCCTCATGGCTACGCAGAATATGACCTTGGAGGAAGCGTTTGCCGCCCTGTCCGTACCGGTCGGTGACCGCAGTTTCTACCGTTACTTATATCGTTGCAAAAAAATCGGGACCCATTGAGGGTCCCTTTTTTTATGCCTTATTTCGTTGTACCGAGCCATGCGAAGACGACGTTCGCCGCTTCGAGGTCTTTCTGTCCGCAGCCGCAACCGCAGTGTTTTTCGAGGAAATGCGGTTCCGGGCCGAATGAGGAACAAAAATGTCGCAGGAGCGCTGCCCCCGTCGGCGTGCAGAGTTCGCTTTCGATCTCGCCGCTGTAGAACGGAATACCTTCCAAAAGATACGACGTTGCCGGCGCCGGAACGGCGAGCTTTCCGTGTGCCGTCATGACGTAACCCTGTCCGACATTGACCGGTGATGCCGTGACTTTTTCCGGCTTCAGCATATCCATGAGCAGGCAGTTGCCGACGACATCGGCGACGGCGTCAAGCGTTCCGAGTTCATGAAAATGAATCTCCGTCACCGGCATGTTATGCGCTTTGCTTTCGGCATCCGCAATGCCCGCAAAAACCGCTGAAGCTTCCTCGCGGATCCGCGGCTCGAGTTCCAGTCGGTCCAGTACATGCGTGATGTCACGCAGGCGCATATTGACGGTACGAAAACGAGCCCCGTCTTCGTAATCCCCGGCCTGTTCCTCGTGCCCGAAAAACTCGACTTTCATGCGGATTCCGCGCACGCCGCGGCGTACGGCCGAAACGGGCCGGATCTCAAGCCCGTTGATGCCGAGTCCGCTCATCATCGCGAGAAACGTATTTTTCTGCGTCTCTGTGAGCAGGTCGTACAGTGCCCCCATCATCATGTCGCCGGCCATGCCCATATGACAGTCAAAATATAAAGCTTTCACATGTATATCCTTTCCTATTTCTGCGCCCCTTCGGGCGTATTGCCTATCACTTGATATCATTATAGCATAAAAATGACAAAGTCTGGGCAGTTTTACATAGGAATATACAAAAATCAAACTTCGATCTGACGATAAACGTAGATCGCGATCAGGCCTTCAATAAACATCAGCGTGGCAAGGAAACCGAAAGCAACCTGAAGATTCGTCAAATGAGAGATAAATCCGATCGCCGCAGGCCCCGCGAGAATGCCGAGATAACCGAGCGTACTGACGGCAGAAACGGCCGCCGAAACGGGCATGACATCCTGTTTACCGAGGAGCGAGAAAAAGACCGGCACGACGTTGGCGCCGCCGAGACCGACAAAGAAGAAACCGGCAAAAATCAAAACCGGATTTGTTGACAGCATGACGAGAAGAAAACCGGCAAACGCAAGGAAAGCGCCGCCGACAACGATACGCTGCTGACCCATTTTTTGTACGATTTTATCGCCGAGCAGACGCATGATGAGCATTGCCGCCGAAAAGACCGTAAAGCCCGAACCGGCGAGCGACATATCCCAGCCGCGTACTGTCGTCAAAAATACACCGCTCCAGTCCATGACCGCGCCCTCGACGAGGAACGAGATCAGCGCGATAATACCGACGAAAATGACGATACCGTGCGGAATCGCGATGAGCGAACCGCCTCCCTTGCCACCGTACGGCAAAAGATGACGGGAAAACAGTGCCATCAGCGCGAGGATAATACCGCTTGCAATAATCGTCGACTGCATGGCCGTCATACCGAGCGTGCCGACCCAGACACCGAAAAGTCCGGCTCCGACAAACCCGCCGATACTCCAGCGCGCATGCATACCGCTCATGAGACGTTTTCCTGCGGCCTGTTCGACGAGCACGGCGACGATATTGACAACAACGTCGACACATCCCATGCACGCACCGAACGCAAGCAGAAGCGGAACGGCGAACCAGATCGATGAAACGATACAAAGTCCGAAAAGCAGTGCCGCATAAAAAATAGGGGCAATCGTAAGAACACGACGGCAGCCGAATCGAACAGCCGCAGCGCCGGAAAACGGCATCGTAAACAGAGAACCGATACCGATACACAAAAGGAGCAGACCGAGTGTCCCGTCGTCAACCGCGAGGCGTGCTTTAAGAAGCGGAACCAGCGGAGCCCACGACGCGGCCCCGAAACCGCCGATGAAGAAATAGATACGGGCTGCCCGCTGTTCGGGGAGCCCCGGTTTTTCTGCCGACATAAATACCTGCCTTTCTGTATGCGAAAACGTTTTCTTGAATCTCATTCATATTATCGAAATTTGCCGTCATTGTCAATAACGACGCGCTTTAACTGCATGCATGCGGATCGTTTTTCCTTCATTTTTCCCGTTCCCCTGTTTTGCAAAAAGGTCCTGCCTGATATATAATTAGGCATTGTATAAAAACGCTGTATTTAAGGAAGGAAATCGTATGCGCAAGGAACGTTTATGGACGCCGGAGTTTCTGGGACTCTGCGGCGGCAATTTCAATATGCTTCTCTCCCAGTATATGATGGTAGCGGCCCTGCCGATCTTCATCATTGACACACTGCACGGTTCGGATTTTGAAGCCGGTATGGCGATGACCTGTTTCCAGGCCGGAACCGTCATTTGCCGCCCGTTTGCGGGGCGTATCGTCGATAACGTCAACAAGCGTCGTTTCCTGTTCGCGTTGACGGTTCTTTTCACCGTCATTATGGCTGCCTTTTACTTTTTCCAAAGTCTCCTCGGCGCTTATACGCTGCGCTTCATCCACGGTATCGTGTTCGCCGTATCGACGACAACGCTCGGCGCACTCGCCGCACTCGTTCTCCCGCCGTCCTGCAAAGGCGAAGGCATCGGCTATTATGCGCTCTCAACGAATCTCGCGATGGTTGTCGGCCCGATGATCGGTCTGATCCTCATCGGCATCGGCGATTCCGTCTTCTTCGCATCGATGTCCGTCGTCGGCCTGCTGACGATCTGGCTCGCCAACCGCAAACGACTCCCGGATGCGATCGTCATGCCACATCCGCGTCCGCATCGCGGTTTCAGCATCTACGATTTTATTGAAAAACGCGCTCTCGCACTTGCCGGACTCGGCGGACTCGTCTTTTTCGCTTACGGCGGCGTATTGACACTCATCCCGCTTTATGCGCGCGAGCTCGGTCTGCAAAATGAAACGAGTCTGTTCTTCATGATTTTCGCCGCCATTATCGTTTTGACGCGTCCCCTCATCGGCCGTATCTTCGACCGTCTGGGATCCGATTACACGGTTTATCCGGGCCTGATCAGTTTCTTTATCGGCATGATTCTTCTGAGCCGCATTTCGACGCTGACGGGACTTCTCGGTGCGGCGCTCCTTCTCGGTTTCGGCTTCGGCGCACTCTCCCCGGCGTTTCAGACGCTTGCGATTCAGCGTGCTCCGTCTTCGCGCGCCGGTGTCGCAACGGCAACGTATTTCTGGTCACTTGACATCAATGTCGGCCTTGCCGCCATCCTTTTGAGCCTCGTCGCCGAGGCATACGGCTATCGTTTCATGTACGGCATCGTTAACAGCGCCATTATCGTATTGACGGCAATTCTTTATACGATCTGGCGCGCCCGCCGCATAAAGGCCGCAGGACGTGCCCGCAAAGCCCGTATTTGACACAGACTTGATGCGTCAGACACAACAGCGTCGGACACAAAAATACCACAGCCGGAAAGACTGCGGTTATCCATATTGACACAATAAAAAGGCAGCAGATCAACTCTGCTGCCTTTTTCCGTGCTTGGTAATGATGTGATAAGTTGTTCGAGAATCTTACTGAACGGAGATGCCGTTTGCGGATTCGATGGACTTATGCGCGAGGTCGATCGATTCGCCGAGCGTACGCATGATCTTGTCCGGGTTATGGAAGCCCATGCCGTTCTCTGCAGCAACCCAGTCCCAATACCACTGAGCTTCGCGGAGCTGAGCGCGTGCCGTTGCCAGCTGCTCATCCGATGCGCCGCGATCTGCTGCGGCTTTGACGGCAAGGTGTGCCTGTGCAACCGTCTGACCGGCGATACGCTGCAGCTTGTACGTGTTGTCATGGATCGTCTTGACGCGAGCCGTAAGCGTTTCAGCGCTCTCGTCATGGCATTTGAGGCAGGATTCCTGAGTCGTCTTGAGCGGGCTCGTCATCCAGTGAGACGTGTATTTCTGACCGTCTTTACGCATGTACGGCATATGGCAGTCAACGCAGGTTACGCCGGCATCTGCATGGACACTGTCGCTCCAAGTTTCAAAATCCGGATGCTGTGCTTTGAGCATCATCGTCTTGGAATCCGGATGTACCCAGTCGCCTTTGAAGCCGTTGGCTTTATCGGATTGATACCATGCATATTCATCTTCTGCCGAAAGACCGTTGTCATACGGATGGACGACACGGTCGTCAGCTACAGCAAAGTGATACTCGGTGTGGCACTGACCGCAGATGTAAGCGCGTTTGTCATTGTGCGGCGCATTGTTGACGTCAATACCGCGGCGAGCCATGGCTTCAACGAAGCCCTGCTGATAAACGCGGAGTTCCATCGTTTCCGGATCATGGCAGGTCGAGCAGCCGAACCACTGGTCATCTTCGATCGGAGCCATAGCCTCGGCTACCGGTTTCGATGCATAATCCCAGCCGCTTTCTTTGAAGTAAACGTCATACATATAAGAGCCTTTGCAGGTAATGCAGTTACCTTTCTGCGGCGGCAGGCGTTTCGTGTTTTTGAAGTCAACGCCGGCGTACGTGTGACCGCGGTCATCATCGTACTGAACCGAGAATTTGTAGCCCTTGAAGTTTTCCAGCATTTCCGGCTGTTTTTCAAGATGAGAGTTACCTTCCATGGAACCGCCGTAACCCGTCGGTGACGGATCCGTTCTGTTGTTCATCATAAAGGATTCATACTCAAGCGGATAAGCATCCTTATACGCTTCCTTGCCTAATTGTTTGTCTGCCGGGATCTTGGCAAGTTTGACGCTGTCGTCATTCGGCGCGGCCACGATACGAACCACAACGAAGCCGAAGAAAATGACGCAGACGGCAACGATTCCGGCCAGTATTTTCTGCAGTTTACTCAACTTTTATCCCCCCTTCGAGATGGTTCGAACCATGTGCGATCCGACTGTGACATTTGAGGCAGTCACCCGTATCCTGCGGCGCAAGCCCGACATGCACCTTTTCGACGGTTGCTTCGTGGCAGCGCAGGCAGTTCCCGTTGACTGTATCGCGCCCTCCTTCGGAGAGCTTGATATGTGCCGGATAGTCTCTCATGACTTCGTGGTACATATCGATCATGCCCGTTCTGCCTTTTTCGATGTAGTAGATCGCTACATTGTCATGAGGCAGATGGCAGTCAACACAGGCGCGGTTCTTGTGGCTCGACATAGCAAATGTCGCCTGCTCACTCTTCATCGCGTGGCAAGTTCCGCAAAAGGCAGGGGAGCCGGAGACGGAATTGAAAACAGCCCCGAATCCGCAAACCGCGATACCAATGACAAAACCACCAGCGAGGCAGGCAAGCGTGTGCTTCTGGATTAATTGTTTGATTTCCACTGACGCTTCCTCCTCTCGTCTTCTCTGATTATGTCATCATTATAGCATTAAAAAAAAATGAGAGATGTTGCCGCGGCAACAACTCTCATAAATATTTTTAAATATCCGATAAATAAAATTTATGAACTTGATTCACTTTTTTCGGATGGCAACGAGACAGCCCACTGTCGTCAACACGCAGCTGACCCAGAGAATCCAGATAAACGGTTTTGTGCTGACGGATGCCGTGACAGGCTGCTGACTTTCGACTTCGAGTGACGGCAGAACTTCAAAGCGGATCTGACGCTGGTCGCCCGAAACGCCCGTCAAACGAATGCGTTTGGCTCCGTCGTAAATGTCAACGGGATGCGAGTTTCCGCCGTCTGCCGTTGCAATGATCTGCGGGTGAGCCCGTTCAACGGTATTTCCGTCCGTGATTTCGATTTCCGCCGTAACGACCATGCGTCCGTCATCCGTTTTCTCGATGTCAATGTCCGAATAACGATACGCATAGTCTTCATCCATCGTCATCGCGCCGTGTTTCAGAATATATTCCTGCGATTCGCCGGCTTTCGGAGGCGTCGGAGCGAGGTAAACGTCACCGAATAACGTCTTGTCAATCGCCGGTTCGCGCGCGGCGTCGGCTCCGTCATTGTGGAGTTTCGTAAGCGCCGTGACTTCACGTCCGTCAACGGTATAAACGTAGTATTTTGCCGTGCTGTTTTCTTCATATCTCTGACCGTTATAGACGATCGTATGACCGAAAAGCTCAACCGGTTCGTTCGGCGTAAATTCATGTGACACGGTCTGACTGCCGCTCCCCGAAAGGACGATGGCAAACAGTCCGATGCAGGCTCCCGCATGCGTAACGAGTCCGCCGAAACTCATCGCTTTACCGTGCCAGCTTGCTGCCGATGCGGCAAAGCCCATAAGTGCGGATGCGGCAAGAACAATCGGTAAAACTTCGTGAACACCGGCAAAAAATGCCGCCGCACCGCCGAGGACGAAGAACACGATCAGTGCCGGCATGACGCGGTTTCGCGGCAGTGATATGCTGTCACCGTAACGATGAATGCAAGCGCAGACGAGAACGAGCATCAACAAAATCGCCAGCGGCATGAGCGTTTTGACGTAGAATGACGTGTCAACGGCAGCCGGCTGACCCGCAAGCTGCGTCAAGAGCGGCATTGACATGCCGAGGAACACAATTACCGAAGCAAAAACGAGAAGCAGCGCGCCCAAAAGCAGGACGAATTCGCGGCTGTTATACGACGGATACATCGAACCCGTCGGCAGAGATCCGGCGCGAAGCGTCAAAACGACAAGTCCGCCGAGGAGAAGCAAGGCATTGACGAGCGCAATCGTGAGTCCGATGCTCGTGCCGCTGAACGAATGAACGGAAAAGTCACCGAGAATACCGCTGCGCGCAAGGAACGTGCCGTAAACGACAACAGAAAACGAGAAAATCGCGGCAAGATGAACCATCGCAAGCGCGGCCTGACGCACGCGTGCAACTTTCATTAAATGAAGTAAAACACCGGTGAGCAGCCACGGTACGAGCGAAGAATTTTCGACCGGGTCCCAGCCCCAATAACCGCCCCAGCCGAGGACTTTATACGCCCAATATCCGCCGATAAAGATACCGGCGCCGAGGAACGACCACGCAATGAGTGTCCATTTGCGCGCACGTTCAAGCCATTCCGAAATCGGCTGTTTCGCGAGAAGCGCGCCCATCGAATACGAAAACGGTACGGCGAGCAGGGCGTATCCGACGAAGATAACCGGCGGATGAACGGCCATCCACGGATCCTGGAGCAGCGGATTGAGTCCCATACCGTCCTGAACGGCGACTTCCTGCGGCAAAAACGGACTTTTGCCGAGGACGAGAATGACGAGTAAAGCCTGCACGAGCAGATACGCGGCGAGTCCCTGACGATTCATTTGACGGCAGAACACGAGAATGCATCCCGCAACGGCATGAATGAAAAGCCAAAGCAGAAACGAACCCTGCTGACCTGCCCAGAACGCCGAGATCTTATAGATCGTCGGCAGATCTTTTGACGAGTAGCTCGCGACATACGCGATGTCAAAACGGTTCGTAAAGATCAGCACCATCAGGAAAACGCTTGCCGCAACGGCCGCGAGGGCTGACACATAGGTGAAAATCCGTCCGTAACGGGTGGTCGAATCCGATGCGCCGTAAGCAATCGACGCACTCAGCGCAAAAAACAGGCATGCGCCTAAAAAAATGACACCTAACATAGAATAACCTCTTTTCCGGTTTGGGGATAACGGATCTTATTTCTGCTGCTCGTATTTCGACGGACACTTAATGAGCAGTTTATTCGCTTCGAACGCATCGCCTTTGTATTGACCGATGGCGACGATATGATGCGCCTCGTCAAACTGGTCCGGTTTCGTCCCGTGATAGCGCACTTTCATGGTCTCCCCCGTCTCCTCATCGACGAGCCCGAACGTAAAGTTTCCGTCCTGCATCTGTGCCGGTACGGATTTGTCCTGCAGGCCCTTGACCTGAACATTTGACGTTGACGCCTTCGCCTGCGCGATGCCGACGTACGGCGTCACGGATGACGAAAATGACCACGCGGCATAGCCGACAAACACGGCAATGAGGGCAACGAGTAAAAGAATCTTACGGTTCATCGAGGTAACCTCCTTTGTCCGGGCGCGCGACCAAGTATTTGAGAAGCGCGAGATAGATCAACGTCATGTCAACAAGCGCCGCGACGAGTACGACGAGCATCACCGGGTCCATGTCAATCGAGCCGCTGCCGTTTAAAATCGGTGACGGATGCAGCGAAAAATACAGACGCGGCAGGATAAACACGAGAAACGGCACCGTCAAAAACGAAAACAGTGCGTAGACGGCAGACGAGCGCGCCCGCTTCTGCGGATCGCGAACGGCGGAACGCAGTGTCAGATAAGCGCCGTAAATCAAGAGCAACACGAAAATCGTCGTTTGACGCGGATCCCAGTTCCAGTAGGCGCCCCATGTCAATTTCGAGAAAACGGCGCCGCTGAGCGTGGCAAGTACCGCGAAAACGAGTCCGAGCGCGATGGCGCGGCTGCTGCGACGGTCAAGAATTGGCGCCGGACTTTTCAGATACCGCAAAGCCCACCAGGCTCCGAGGAAAAACGCCAAGACCGATACCCACGCGAGCGGGATATGGAAAAAAGCCAGCCGCACATAATACCCGAGTCCTTCTGCCGGCGGAACGACGAAGAACACGGCAAAAACGACGGCCGCAGTCAAAATTCCGATGCAAACTTTCATCATAGATTAGTCCTCATACCAGAGATAATCGAATAAGAGTGACGCGGCGACGGCAAGGATCATGTCATAAAGGACGATGCCGCCGAGATAGGCGAGCCCCGCTCCGTCACCCGTCAATGCCTGCTGCGTCAGTCCGATCGCCGGGAGAAAAACCGGCAGAATGACGGGAAACATCAAAACGGAAAACAACCCGTTATGGACGCTCGATCCGACCGTAAGTGCCGCGATAAGCGTTCCCGCCGCGGCAATGCCCGCGAGTCCCGCGAAGATGACGGCGGAAAACAGTCCCCAATCAAGCACCGTGACGTCAAGTAAAATCAAATAAAGCGGCACGAGTACGCAGGCAAGCACGAAGAGCAGGCCGAACGAATAGATCATTTTGCCGAAGAGAACGGCCTGAGACGGTCCGTAAATCTTCAGCACTTCGAGTGTCCCCGTTGCGGCTTCGTCCGTAAAGACACGGTCTGCGCCGGCAAACGACGAGAAAAAGAGCAAAATCCAGAGAAGCGCCGCGAGAATAACCGGACCCGGATCGCGTCCCTGAAGCGCGAGACTCAGACACGCGAGTGATGTCACGGCGAACAT
>CACXCC010000134.1 GCA_902766015.1 uncultured Veillonellaceae bacterium | reverse complement strand
ATTCCGGAGAGGCCGGTGTTTTCGGAGAAGATGCCGGGGAAGGTGAGTAAGAAGGCGATTCAGGAGGTGCGTTGGCATGTCGGCGAGGCTTATGATGAGCCGATGCTCGCTGCCGCGGCGCAGCCGAAGACGGTGACGATTATGGGTCCTGCTGAAGCTTCGGAGGATCAGATGGTGCAGTATATCGAGCGGATGAGTCCGAATGCGAAGCTCAACACGACGGTGCGCGGGATTGTACATGATTATTATGAGGAAGCCGGCCGCGAGGGCATCCGCCCGGATATTGCGCTTTGTCAGGCTCTGAAGGAGACGGGATATTTCCAGTACGGCGGCGATGTCTCACCGTCGCAGAATAATTTCTGCGGTCTCGGCGCGACGGGGAACCGGGAGCCGGGATTGAAGTTTGCGACGCCGCAGCTCGGTGTCCGCGCGCATATTCAGCATTTGCTCGCGTATTCCAGTAAGAGCCTGCCGAAGGAGAAGATTGTCGATCCGCGCTATCAACTCATTGCGCAGAACCGCCCGGATATCTACGGCAAGCTCGTGCACTGGACGGATCTCAACGGGGTCTGGGCCGTTCCGGGTACGCATTACGGGCAGGATATTTTGAAGATTTGGCAGCAGGCGCAGGCGCCTGACGGTTCGGATGCGGCGCTCGCGTATGCGGAAAAGAAGATTTCGGAGTCGCCCGATGATGCGGGACTCTATCTCTACCGCGGTATTGTGTATATGAAGCGCGGCGATCACGATAAGGCGCTGAAGGATTTTGACACGTCACTTGACCTGAAGGAGACGCCGGAGGGTCTTTATGACCGCGCGCTCGTGTTGACGCAGTCCGGGAAGGATAAGGATGCACTCAAAGCGTATAATAAGCTTGTGAAGCTGCAGCCGGATTTTACGCAGGGATGGTATAACCGCGGGATGCTGGAGCTGCGAGCCGGGAAGAATAAGGATGCGGTTCGCTCGCTTGAGAAGGCTTTGGAGCTGACGCCGCAGATGGCGGATGCGCGTAATGCGATCGGTGTCGCGCATGTGCGGCAGAAGAAGTATGATGCGGCTTGGAAGGATTTTTATGAGGCTGCGAATATTAATTCGGCGAATTGGGATGTGATTCGGAATCAGATTATTTTTGAGGCTTGTACGAAACCTTAAGGTCAGTCTTATAGGTTTCGGTAACCCGACGGGATCGTGAGGCCGATTGGAATGCCTGAGCTGCGGCTAAAAAATTTTTGTTTCGCTTAATTGAGTCGCCTGTTTCAAACCGCTGCGCTTAAAAGAAACAGGCTCCCGGCGAAACAAAAATTTTTCTTCACGCCTTTTGCAGCAACGGCCTTCCAATCGGCCTCACGATCCCTTAAGTTTTCTTTCCTCGAAATTCCTCTATGCTTTCTTGCCTAAACCTGAGGGACAGCGGGGCTTTCCCCTGCCGATTTGCTGCACAAGACGTTAAGCAAAAATTGCACTTTCGCACGGAGCCTGAATTGTTTTAGCGCAGCGATTTGATTCAGGCGACTATATTAAGCGAAAGTGCAATTTTTGTAGCCGCAGCTTTTAAGGCAGGGGAAAGCCCCGCTGTCCCGTCGAGTTATCGCAACAAAAAACGGAGCCTTCCCTGAGTAAGAAGACTCCGTTTTTAATTTCAATTTGGCGAAAAAGTAACTGTGACATCGGCGCCGGGATCGACGATCGTGTTCGGCGGGATGCTTTGGCCGCTCGCGTAGCCCGATCCTTCGCTTTCGAAGGCGAGACCGCGTTCGGCGGCGGCTTGGGCGGCTTCGCGGAGGCTCATGCCGTTGAAGTCCGGCATGACGACTTTGCCGTCAGGGGCGGGGCGATAGACGGGTTTGGCTTTTTCCTCGGTTACCGGGGCTTTCATGCCGACGAACGGATCGCTCGACGGAGCGATGTGGAGGTAGCGGAAAAGCTGGGAGAAGATGCGTCCCGCTACCGGCGCGGCGATTTGACCGCCGTAGTAGTTGCCGGTTCCCGGATCGTCGATGATGACGAGGACGGCGATCTGCGGGTCTTCGACGGGGGCAAATCCGCAGAATGACGCGATATAATGACCGTCAAGGTATCCCGCGCCGTCCGTGCGGATTTTCTGGGCCGTACCGGTTTTGCCGGCGATGCGGTAGCCTTTGACCTGTGCTTTTTTACCGCCGCCCGTGGCAACGACCTGTTCAAGCAGGCCGACAAGGGTTTTATCCGTTTCCGAGTCAATCGTACGGCGCACTTCGGTGCGCTGTTTTTCTTCGTAAACAGAGCCGTCGGCGTTGCGGATTGTCTTGATAATCTGCGGTTTCAACAGAATACCGTCATTGGCGATGGCGGACATCGCCGTGACGAGTTGGAGAGGCGTGACGGCGATACTTTGACCGATGGCCATTGTCGCGACGTCCGAGGCGCGCATGTCCGACGGATTGAAGAGCAGGCCGCTTTCCTCTCCCGGCAGTTCGATGCCGGTCGGCTGACCGAAACCGAAGGTTTTCGCGTAATTCGTGAGCCGTTCGGAACCGAGATGGAGTCCGACCTGGGCGAATCCCGTATTGAGCGAGTTTTTGACGACATCGGTGAACGTGACCGTACCGAAACTCGTACCGCTCCAGTTTAGGATTTTATGACCCGAAACCATGACGTAGCCCGGATCGACGAAAACCTGATTCGGTGAAACAATTTTTTCCTGCAGAGCAGCCGCAGCGACGACGGATTTGAATGTCGAGCCCGGTTCATAAATGAAGGAAACAGCCGGGTTTTTCCAGTATTCCGCGGGGTACTGGTCAAATTCGTTCGGATTATAGCCCGGAGTTGTTGCCATTGCGAGGACATTGCCCGTTTTCGGTTCCATGACGACGCAGGTTACGCGGTGCGGATTGTTTTCCGCCATCGCTTTCGCAATTTCCTGCTCGACGATAAATTGTACGCCGCTGTCAATCGTAAGCTCGACGGTCTTACAGTATTCGCCGCGGTACGGACGGTGACTCGAGAAAATCGAATCAAGGATCGGACGCCCGCGGTTATCGGACTTCAGGACGGATTCGCGGACATCGCCCTTGAGGAGAGCGTCCATCGACTGTTCGACGCCGTCGAGTCCCTTGTCATCCGTGCCGACGAAGCCGACAATGTTCGCCCCGAGACTGTCATTCGGATAAAAACGCTTCGCCTCGTCGCGGAAACCGAGACAATCGTTGTACTCGTTATCGCGGATCAATTGACGTACGGCTTCGTACTGTTCCTGCGGCAGCCAGCGTTTGACCCAGACGAATCCGCCGCCCGTGGCAATGTCATCGAGAATTTCCTCCTCCGATACGCCGATCAGCGGCGAAAGCTGTGCCGCGAGCGTATCGGCATCTTTGACATGAGACGGATCGACATAAAGCGACTTCGTCATCGTGCTGACAGCCAGTTCGCGCCCGTTGCGGTCAAGAATCGGCCCGCGCGGCGACTGAAGTTTATACTCCATGCCGACCTGCGATTCCATTCTTGCCGTCAAATCTTTCCCGTCAACGAGCTGAAGCCAGCCGTAACGCACAGCGATTATGCCGATCATTCCCAGCAGTACCAGGGAAAAAACGCGGATATGCCGTTGTATTTTCCGCCGTTCTTCATTCATGCCTGTTTGTTACCCCCACGTTTTATCCTTTGTCAGTCAGTGCCGCATGATTCTGCGGGCGGCTGTATTTGAGCAGTGTATCGCGCAAACGTCCTTCGATCGCGACGAGTTCCTGCTCGGCCGCCTGACGTTTCGCGCGTCCGTCCTGCTGAATTTTGACCGTTTCTTCAATCGTCTGAATCAATTTGTCATTGACTTTGCGGACCGTTTCGATATCCACGATGCTGCGCTCGTTTTCCCGCGCCGTCTCGACGCTGTTCTGCTGCAGCATTTCGGCGTTGCGCAGTAAGAGATCATTCGTCGTTTTATTGACCGCCTGCTGCATTTGGAGCACCTGCTGCTGACTTTGCAGGCCGATCGCGATGACGAGCTGGTTTTTCCAGAGCGGAATCGTGCTGTAAATCGCCGTCTGAATGCGGTCGATGAGCGCCTTGTCGTTGTTCTGCAGCAGACGAATCTGCGGCGCCGTCTGGATCGCGATCGTTTTGCTGATTTTGAGGTCATGGACCTTCTTTTCGAAACGGTTGACATTGGCCTCAAAATCTGAAACGGCCTGAACCGCCATCGGATTACCGGACGTTTCGGCCTGCATATGGAGTTTCGGCAGTGTCACCGTGCGCATTTCGTGAATTTTTTCCTCGCCGGCCTGAATATAGAGCTGAAGCTGCTTGAAATAGCCGACGTTTTCATCATAGAGACGGTCGAAACGCGCGACATCTTTCATCATCTTGAGGCGTGACTGCTCGAGTCCCGTTTGGATCTTCGTGACCTGCGTCGAAAGCGTCGCGTAACGGTCCTGCATGCTGTCCTTTTTCTCCATGAGTTTGCCGAAAATCGGCAGGCTGCGGAGGAAACCTTTTTCTTCCTCCGGCTGGAACGAACGCACATCGCCGACGAGTTCCGTCAATAATTTACCGACTTCGCCGCTGTCCTTCGCGCGGACCTGCGAAAGAACCTGATCCGAAAAATCGGCGATCTTTTTCTGCGCCGGCGCGCCGAACGTGACACTCAGCGCATTGTCCCTGAGGTCAATGCTGTCGCGGATTTTGTCAACCTGACGGCGTTCCTCCGGCGTGAGCTGCATCGTTTGACGTTCGAGTGCTGCGGCGGTTTCAACCGGCAGCTGATTCGTGTCAGCGGACTGCGGCGGTTCTTTTCTCCCCTGCATGAGGTCTTCCAAATCGATGTCCGGCATAAGTATCCCCCTTTATGTCATTCACGGAAATAATCGCGGTAATAGGTGTCATTGGACATGAAAATATAGCGGATGCCTTCAAAAAAACCGACGAGAGCCGGGATTCCGGTCCAGAAAAAGCAAAGATAGAGAATCCCCGTTTTTTTCCTGCCCTGATAGAATTTATGCAGGCCGAAACCGCCGAAAAAGAGCGCGAGCAGCGAGCTGACTGTCCTCTGCATACGGACTTCGCGCAAAAGGCTGTCGGGCGCAAACGCGAGATCCGAAATCGGACGCTCCATGATCTCCCGATGTTGACGAATGCGGTGAAAATTGCCGTTTTTGCGGCCGATCCCCGAAGACAGCATCGGACCTTTTTTCCTGCCGCCCGGAAGCGGCGCAGACGTCCCGGATGCGCCGGCATTTGGCGTCACGTCAGCCTGTTTTTCGTAACCGTCTGCCGTCATCGTCTGTTCCATGACGGTGATTTCGGCGTCCATATCGAGCAGTTTATCGCTGAGAATTTTTTCAAACTCCGCTTCATACGGCTGCTGCAGGGCGAGAACCGCTTCCTGCATGCGTTTTTTCGTCTCCTGCACGTTTTCCGTCGCGAGTCCCGTCGTTTCGAGCTCGCAGAACTCGCCCGAAAGCAGTTTCGCCCGGTCCTGATAATAGGTAATAAACCGGCGTGCAATCGTCACCTTGGCCGGATGACGCGAAAGATAATCGAGCAGATGTCCCGCTGTATTCTGAAGCTGCACAAAATCCGCCGCATACGGCGTGCGGCGCAGTTTTTTCAGGTTTTGATTGATCGCCGTATAGTCTTCCTGCGCTTTGTTAAAGAGCGCCGTGACTTCTTCCTGCTGCGCTTCCGGCAATTGCAACGTCTGAAGCGTCTGCGAAAATCGCGGCACGTCCTGTTTTTTGCCGCGCTGCGAATAGCCGAACATTACGAGTCCGAGCAAAAACATTGCCCCGCCCGGGGCGTAACTGCCCTCGGCGAGTCCGCCGATACCGCCCAAGGCGAGGAAAATCCCGCCGATCAACAGCACATAATTCATCATGGTCACCCCGATTCGTTTTCTGTTATGTCTTATCTTATATCATACCACAACATACACGGCGACGTAAAACAAAACCCTCCCGGACAGGACAAAATGCCTGCAAGGAGGGTTCCGTTTACCAGTGATACTTTTCGCCGCGGTTGATTTTAAATGTGCGGTAAATCTGTTCGACGAGAAGCAGCCGCACCATTTGATGCGTAAACGTCATTTTCGAAAAGCTCAGCCGCAGATCCGCGGCCTTGCGAACGGCTTCGGAGAGCCCGAACGCGCCGCCGATGAGGAATGTGATACTGCTTTTGCCGCCGAGAGCGAGCTGCCGCAGATTTTCCGCGAGCGCTTCGGACGAAAGTTCTTTGCCGTAGACGTCAAGCACGAAGAGATAACTCCCCTCCGGCACCTGATGCAGGAGGCGTTCACCTTCCTTCGCCAAAACCTGTTTCTTTTCGGCCGGTGACGGATTTTCGGGCATCTTTTCCTCGTGAATCTCGCGGATCTCGACTTGCGCATAAGGACGCAGGCGTTTTAAAAATTCTTCAATGCCGGCGGTGAGATAGCGTTCCTTGATCTTACCGGCACAGACAATCGTGATTTTCATCCTTATTTATTATCCTGCGGCATTTCATCGAGAATGACTTCGGCCGTACGCGTCGCGCT
>CACXCC010000133.1 GCA_902766015.1 uncultured Veillonellaceae bacterium | reverse complement strand
CTTCCGGCGTAATATTATGGAACGCCAGCAGGACGAGACAATGATACCAGAGATCGCTCATCTCATAGACAATCTCCTCGCGGACACCGTTCTTCGACGCAATAATCGTCTCCGCGGCCTCCTCGCCGACCTTCTTCAAAATCTTATCCTGACCTTTGTCAAAGAGATAATTCGTATACGAACCCTTCACCGGATTCATGCGGCGATCCTGAATGACGCGGTAGAGCTCATTGAGAACCGGCGCGAGCGATTTATCCTGCGGCGGCTCCGACGGAACGAGGGATTTCTCCTGCTCATCCGCGTCAAGCCGGCGTCCGCTGAAGCACGAATATGTGCCCGTATGACATGCAACACCCGTCTGATGAACGCGAACGAGCAACGTATCGCCGTCGCAGTCGTAGCTGATTGCCTTGACCTGCTGGACATTGCCGGACGTTTCGCCCTTCTGCCAGAGCGTTTGACGGCTGCGGCTGAAAAACCACGTATACCCCGTTTTGAGCGTCTTAATGAGCGATTCCCGGTTCATATACGCGAGCATCAAAACCTCGCCGTTTTCCTCCTGCACGATAGCCGGCACGAGGCCTTTTTCATCAAATTTAACTTTCGAAAGATCGATTTCCATTATAACCTTACCTCCACACCGCGCGAACGCAGATAATCCTTGACCTGACGGATCGTAAACGTTCCGTAGTGGAACACCGAAGCCGCGAGAACGGCATCTGCCTTGCCGAGTGTCAAAACATCGTAAAAATGCTCCAGCGTGCCCGCACCGCCCGATGCGATAACCGGAACGTCAACGGCTTCCGAAACAGCCCGGGTGAGCGGAATGTCATATCCCGCCTTTGTTCCGTCCGCGTCCATGCTCGTCAGCAAAATCTCTCCCGCGCCGAGTTCGACGGCACGGCGTACCCATTCGAGACAGTCAATTCCCGTCGGTGTACGGCCGCCGTTGACATAAACTTCCCAACTGTTTTCGCCGTTGCGTTTCGCGTCAACCGCGAGTACGACGCACTGACTGCCGAATTTTTCCGCGCCCTGACGCAGAAGATCCGGATTTTTGACGGCAGCCGTATTGAGTGACGTTTTATCCGCGCCGGCTTTAAGCATACGGCTCATATCCTCGATCGTGCGGATGCCGCCGCCGATCGTAAAGGGAATGAACACCTGCGAAGCGCAGTCCCGCGCGACCTGGACGATCGTGTCGCGTTTCTCGCTCGATGCCGTGATATCGAGGAAGACGAGTTCGTCCGCGCGTTCTTTATCATAGAAAGAAGCCAGTTCGACGGGATCGCCCGCATCGCGCAGGCTCACGAAATTCGTACCTTTGACGACGCGCCCGTCTTTGACGTCAAGACAAGGGATGATGCGCTTCGTGTACGTCGAAACAAAACCGTTGTCCATTCTCTTCACCTTACCTTTTTATACCGAAGGGACTCATTTCTCAGCCGTCAGTGCAAGCGCCGCGGGCAGATCAAGCGTCCCCATATAGATCGATTTACCGACGATAACGCCCTCGATGCCGTCCGATTCATACGGCAGCAGGGCGCGAATGTCATCGATTGACTTGACGCCGCCCGACGCAACGACGCGGACGCCGCTTTCACGCGCGAGCTGTGCCGTTGACTCGACATTGACGCCCGCGAGCGTGCCGTCGCGCGAAATATCCGTGTAAATGATTGTTTTGACGCCGGCTTCACCCATTTTCTTTGCGAGGTCGACGGCGCCGATATTCCCGGAAGCTTCCCAGCCGTCAACGGCGACCATGCCGTCGCGAGCGTCAATACCGACAACAACGCGGTCACCGTAAAGACGACATGCTTCGCGAACGAGTTCCGGATCGCGCACGGCAACCGAGCCTAAAATGACGCGGCGCACGCCGAGATCGAGGACGGATTTGACGTCAGCAAGCGTACGGATGCCGCCGCCGAGTTCGACGGGAATATTGACGGCTGCGATAATCGCTTTGACGGTCGGAAGATTGACGGGATGACCCGCCCGCGCGCCGTCAAGATCGACGAGATGCAGGAACTGCGCGCCCTGAGCTTCCCATTTCTTCGCCATCTCTTCCGGCTTATCGGAAAAGACCGTTTCCTTGTCAAAATCGCCTTTCAGCAGACGGACGCATTTGCCGCCGCGAATGTCGATTGCGGGAAAAATGATCATAAATATCTCCTCTCAAACGGCTCAGCCGTCAATGAAATTCTTCAAAATCGCGAGGCCGACATCACCGGATTTTTCCGGATGGAACTGGGTCGCCATGACATTACCGCGGGCAACCGAGGCAGTAAGCCAACGTCCGTATGCCGTCTGAGCCGTCACAATTGACGGATCTTCCGGCACGCCCGCATAACTGTGGACGAAGTAGACGTACGGTTTTTCCGAGAGTCCTTTGAACAGGTCAATGCCGTCCGTGCGATGACTGTACTTAATCGCATTCCATCCCATATGCGGGATTTTGAGACCGCAGTCCGGGATTCGGCGAACCATTCCCTTAAAAATGCCGAGCCCCGGGACGCCCGGTGACTCCTCGCTGCCTTCAAACAAAATCTGCAGAGCGACGCAGATCCCGAGAAGCGGCGTTCCCGCTTCGATACATGCCCGCAGATCCGGGATCAGTCCCGTTGCCTCGAGATTGTGCATACAGTCGCCGAAAGCACCGACACCCGGCAAAACAATACGGTCTGCCTTGCGGATAACGGCGGCGTCTGACGTCACGCAGACATCTTCCGTCAGCGTATGACAGGCTTTTTCGACACTGAACAGATTGCCTACTCCATAATCAACGATTGCGAGCATACCGCTTCCTCCTTTTTATAAAACACCTTTTGTCGAAGGAATGCCCTCGACGCGCGGATCCGGCTCGACGGCCTGACGCAGCGCATGGCCGAGCGCTTTGAAAATGCCTTCGACCTTGTGGTGCGAGTTTTTGCCGTAGAGGACTTTGACATGAAGCGTCAGACCCGCATTGACGGCAAAGGCGCGCAGGAATTCTTCCGTAAGCTCCGTATCGTAGCCGCCGATCATCGGCGCGAGATTGCCGCCGTCGTCATAGACGAGGATCGGTCTGCCGCTGAAATCGAGTGAAACGAGCACAAGCGTCTCGTCCATCGGCAGGAAAAACGTCCCGTAACGGTGAATCCCTCGTTTGTCGCCGAGTGCGTCTTTAAACGCCGTACCGAGCGTAATGCCGATATCTTCAACGGAATGATGGCCGTCAACGTCAATGTCCCCGTCACAGACGAGCGTCAGGTCAAACAGACCGTGCGCCGTCATCAGATTGAGCATATGGTCGAAAAAACCGATGCCCGAATCAATGACGCCCTGCCCCGTTCCGTCAAGATTGAGACTCAGTTTGACGCTTGTCTCCGCCGTCGACCGTTCCTGATTCGAAGTTCTTGCCATTATGCACGTCCCTCCAGAAACAGTTTGATCTCATCGAAGATACGGTCGTTTTCTTCACGCAGTCCCATGCTGAGACGCAGGCAGTTTTCGAGGCGCGGCGCATTGCCGAAACTGCGGATACCGATGTTTTTCGCGACGAGCGATTCGTTGAGGGCAACCGCATCCGGCACTTTGACGAGGACGAAGTTCGTATTTGACGGATAGACTTTGACGCCCTGCAGCTCCGCATAGCGCTTGCTCATGCGTTTGCGCTCGGCGATCATCATCTGGATGCGCGGCACGAATTCCTGACGCATCTGGAAGCACGTGTCAGCCGTCACGAGCGAGAGGACGTTCATATAATACGGCATATAGGCTTTCGCGATCATGTCAACGATTTTCGCATCCGCTACCATATAACCGACGCGGCACGAAGCAAGGCCGTACGCCTTCGAGAACGTGCGCGCAATGATCATGTTCGGATAATTCTTCAGCATGCCGAAAGCCGATTTGCCGTAGAACTCCATATACGCTTCGTCGACGAGGAAGCAGCAGTCGATGTTATCGGCGACTTTTTTGATATCCTCGAGCGGGATACCCGTTCCCGTCGGGTTGTTCGGATTACAGATAACGGCGAGGTCGGCTTTGACTTCCTGCACTTTGTTGATAAACGCATCGGCGTCAAACGTATAATCCGCGCGCAGATCGACCGGAACGCCCGTCGCCTCGGCGGCTTTGGCGTAAATCTTATACATCGAGAATGACGGCTGCGGATACACGATATGACGCTCTTCTCCGCCGCCGAAGCAGTAGAAAATTTTTTCGATAATCTCGCTCGAACCGATGCCGAGGAGCACGTTTTCTTTCTGTACGCCGTAGTATTTCGCGATCTGTTCGCGCAGATCGTCATACTGCTCATTCGGATAACGATTGAAGGCGACACAGCCGAGGCGGGCCATGACGCGCTCTTCGACGAGCGGCGGCAGATTCATATTGCATTCGTTGGCGTTGACTTTGATCCCCCACGGACGTTCGATGACGTCATACGCGGGCATATCGGCAAGACCTTTACGGTAATTCAGCATATTATTTACGCTCCTTTCGAATCCGGATGGCATTGGCGTGAGCCTGCAGTCCTTCGGTCTCGGCGAGACGGATGATGTCATCGCTGACGTCGGAAAGCGCCGGCTGCGTGTAGGAAATAATACTCGTGCGTTTCATAAACGTCTCAACGTTGAGCACGGAGTAATAACGGGCCGTGCCGCCTGTCGGCAATACGTGGTTCGGACCCGCGAAGTAATCGCCGAGCGGTTCCGGCGAATAGGAGCCGAGGAAAACGGCACCGGCATGACGCACATACGGCAGTTTCTGGAACGGATCGGCAACGAGGAGTTCCATATGCTCCGGCGCCGAAACATTGGCGAAACGAAGAGCCTGTGCCATGTCGTCCGCGATAATAATGAGGCCGTTGCGCTCGAGCGAAGCGCCCGCGATTTCCTTACGCGGAAGTTTATCCAGCTGTTTCTTTGCCTCTGCGGCGACTTTTTCCGCGAGTTCCGCGTCATCCGTAATGACAATACTTGACGCGAGCGGATCGTGTTCGGCCTGACTCAGCATGTCAGCCGCCGTATAAACCGAATCGGCCGTCTTGTCGGCGACAATGAGGATTTCACTCGGACCGGCCAGCATATCAATGTCAACATGGCCGTAGACTTCTTTTTTCGCGAGCGTGACGAAAATGTTGCCCGGGCCCGTGATTTTGTCGACACGCGGAATCGTTTCCGTTCCGAACGCCATTGCCGCAATGGCCTGCGCCCCGCCGACTTTATAAATCTTGCTGACACCGGCTTCGCGGGCGGCGATGAGTACGTACGGATTAATCTTGCCGTTTTTCGGCGGTACCATCATGATGATTTCGCCGACACCGGCAACAGAAGCCGGAACGGCATTCATGATAACCGATGACGGGTATGCAGCCGTACCGCCCGGTACGTAAATACCGACACGATCGAGAGGAATGACGGCCTGACCGAGAATCGAACCTTTCGCGCGGTACGTCATCCACGAATTCGGTTTCTGTTCCTCGTGATAGCGGCGGACATTTGCGGCAGCGCGGTGGAGAGCTTCGACAACTTCCGGATCGGCGGCTTCTTCGGCGGCTTTGAACTCTTCTTCTGTCACGAGGAAATCTTCCGGTTTCAGGTCAACGCGGTCGATGAGTTTCGTATAGCGAATGACGGCAGCATCGCCTTCCCTGCGGACATCGCCGACGATACGGCGAACGATCTCGGCGGCCGAAAGGTCCTCGCCGTAGAGTTTTTTGTTCGCCTCGCGGATACGCGGGGAGAGTTCTACTTCGTCAAATGCCTTTTTCGTGAGCAGGCGCTCGACTTCGCGTTCCCCGACTTCACTTGCACGTACAATCCTCATTTTGCTGCTGCCTCACTCTCTAAGATACTGCGTAAATCCCGGACCATCGTATGGATCCGGTCGAATTTCATTTTAAAGCTGACGCGGTTCGCGATCAGACGAGCCGACGCGCCCATGATCCAGGCGATTTCCTCAAGGTTGTTTTCCTTGAGCGTTGTGCCCGTTTCGACGATATCGACGATACTTTCGGAAAGTCCGACGATCGGTCCGAGCTCGATGGAACCGTTCAGTTTGATGTATTCCATCTGCATGCCGTGTTCGTTAAAGAAGCGTTCGGCAATATGCGGGAACTTCGTCGCGACACGCGTATGCGCGTAATCCATCAGCGTCGGGCGCTTTTCGTCACGCGGCACGGCCATCATCAAATGACATTTACCAAAGCCGAGATCGAGGAGTTCGTAAACATCCTTTTCCGACTCCAGCAGGACATCCTTGCCGATGATGCCGATATCGGCTGCGCCGTACTCGACGTACGTCGGTACATCCGCCGTTTTGCTGACGATAAATTTGATTTTCTTTTCCTCGTTCGTAATGACGAGTTTTCGCGACTTATCCGACAAACCGTCCGCTGTATAGCCGATCTTCGCGAGAAGATCCGCCGACAGGGAGAAAAGTTTCCCTTTCGGCAGGGCGATTGTCAGGTATTCCATGTTGCTGTCCTGCATATCCGGACCCTCCAATATCTTTCGTTTAATGCAACTCTTTATCTTGCTAAAGTAATGACTTGTGCTCTATCTTAACACGTAATATTGTAACTGTCAATTCGGGGAGTGTCAATTTCGGCCGTCAGCCTCACGAAGCAGTGTGAGTTCGACGGGTTCCCCCGCCTCCGGGCGTTCGTGATGACGCTCGATGATGTCAGCTTCGCGCGTATAGCCTAAATGACGAAGCTTCGCGGCGCCGATCGCCGGATGATGGCGGTAAACGTACATGACATGTCCCGGCACATCGCGCCAAGACCGCACAACAGGTTTCATGATGCGCTTTGCCTGTTCCGGGAGGTATTTCGCCATAAGCACGGCGAAAACTTTCCCCCAAAGGCCGAGATCGCCGCGCACGCGTCCCACGTCATGGAGCAGCGCGCATTTCATGAGAAACGTGCAGTTGACGTCAGCGGGCGGCAAATTTGACGCGAGTTCCGCAGCCGTCAGCGCGACACGGCACGCGTGGACCTGATCGATCTCATCCATCGCGTAAAAGAGTTCCCGCTCCGCCGGTGTCAGCCAATGATTGACCAGATCCCGATACGCCGGCGTCATCCGCGCCGTTACAGCCGTCAAAAATTGACGTACACGCCCGATCATGCGAGATATACGAGCGTGTCACAGCCTTTGGCTTTCTGTTTCGCCTCGGCTTCCTCACGCGTCATGGCACGCAGAGCGACTTCGACGGCTTTGCCCTCGCCGCGCAGTTTTTTCGCTTCCGTAATCGCAAGTTCTTCTTTGCCCGCGGCAAACGCGAGATAAACGTCACGTGCGACATTCGGTTTTTCGAGTCCCTGACGTTCAAGAGCGAGCAAAATGCGTTCGATCCCGAGCGCAAATCCCGTTGCCGGGCACGCATTGCCGAAGTCAAGCAGTAAATGATCGTAACGTCCGCCGCCGCAAAGCGGGAAGCCGAGTCCCGGCGCGTACGCTTCGAAAACCATGCCCGTGTAATACGAAAAGTCGCGGATAATGCCGAGGTCAAACCGGACATAACTCTCAAGACCGTAAACTTTGAGCAGACGGTAAATCTCGCAGAGATTGTCGAGCGCACGGCGGCTCTGTTCGTTGAGAGCCAATGCATAAACGTCATCGAGCATCGCGCGGTCACCGTTCAGGAGCGGCAGTTGACAAAGAACTTTCTTCGCATTTGACGTCAGGTCAAGCTTCTCGACGATCTCCTGCAGTGCGACGAGGTTGCGGTTCTCCATCGCATTCTGCATCTTTTTCTTGTCTGCCGGGCTCAGACGGTACTGATCCATGATGCCGTTCAGGAACTCGACCTGACCGAGGCAAATCTGGAAATTGTCCAGTCCGCAGTCGAGCATACACTGAATCGCGAGTGCAATGACTTCCGCGTCGGCAAAGGCGCTTGCACTTCCCATGAGTTCGACGCCGGCCTGATGGAATTCGCACTGACGTCCCGTCTGGGCCTGTTCATAGCGGAAAACACTGCTGATATACGAAAGCTTCAGCGGCAGCGGATAATCCTGCAAACGACTGCTGACCATCCGTGCAATCGGCGTCGTCAT
>CACXCC010000132.1 GCA_902766015.1 uncultured Veillonellaceae bacterium | reverse complement strand
GCGCACCGCCGCCTCGTCGAAGAAAAACGGGCTCTCCCTGTTGACCTCAAAGAGGGTGCGATCCTCCATGCCGGCCCGATCATCCGTCCGATGGGCGAAGACAGCTACGAAATGGTTTCCGTCGGTCCGACGACGAGTATGCGCATGGAAAAATTCGAGGAAGAATTCATCCATGAAACGGGCGTACGTCTCATCATCGGCAAAGGCGGCATGGGCGCCGGGACCATGCGCGGCTGTCACGACTGCAAAGCCGTTCAGGCCGTATTCCCGGCCGGCAACGCCGTCCTCGCCGCAACACGCGTTGAGAAAATCGAAAGCGTTCACTGGAAAGACCTCGGCATGCCGGAGTCGCTCTGGACCTGCAAAGTCAACGAGTTCGGCCCGCTCATCATCACGATTGACGCGCATAACCGCAACCTGTTTGAGGAAAAGAAAGTCATCTACAACGAACGCAAAGAGAAAGTCTTCGCGGAAATCTGCCCGCAGGTACGCTTTATTAAATAATTGACGTTGACACGAAGTCCGGTCCGCACGGGCCGGGCTTTTTCTTTTCTTACAGGGGGATTCTATGATCGATGAACACGAATGGCGCAGTGTCGCTCAGGTCGCAAAGGATGGGACGTTTTCGGCGGCAGCGCGGCATCTTTTCGTTTCGCAGCCGTCACTGTCACAGTGCATCAAAAAGCTTGAGGACGAACTCGGTGTGCAGCTCTTTGACCGCAGTCAGACGCCGATTGTCTTGACGGAAGAAGGACGGATTTATCTCGAGGAAGCGAAGAAAATCGAGGCCGTGCAGCGCGATTTAGAGCGGCGATTGGCCGATTTGACCGATTTGCGCACGGGATCGCTTACAATCGGCAGTTCACGTACGCGTTCCAATTATTATCTGCAAAAACCGCTCATCGAGTTTCACCGCCGTTATCCGGGCATCCGCCTGCATGTCATCGAGGAGTCCGTTAAGGAACTCCGGGAGGCCGTCCAGACGGGAAAGGCGGATTTTGCGCTGCTTTACGAGCCGCTTGACACGAAACTCTTCGAAACGATACCGCTCTGCGACGAACATACTTTGGCCGCCGTGCCGATGAATCATCCGCTCGCCGCGGCTTATGAAGGCAAACAGGTATATCCGTTTCCGTTTATTTCGTTCACACAGTTTGACGGCGAACCGTTTATTAAATTGAAAAAAGGACGGATCATGGAGCCGGTTTTTCAGGAGCTCTGTGCGATGACGGGGTGTGAGCCGCAAGTCGTTTTCGAAGCGTCGAGTATTGTACAGGCGGCAATGCTTTGTGCTAACGGCATGGGGATTACGCTTGTGACGGATATGTTGACCGAGAATCCCGAGTGGGTCAATCGGCCGTTTTTCTTCCGTTTGCAGGAGCCGCTTCCTGCGCGGCGCCTGATTGCGGCGTATCGACGCAATGCGCATATTTCGCGGGCGGCGCGGGCATTTCTGTCCGTGCTTCGGGAAACGAGTAATCGTTGAAATCGTATTTCGGGCACCGTCAGGGTGCCTATTTTTTTTTGCAATAGGTCGTATAAGAACTCCCTATTTCCCAACCGGGTGTGATGAATGATACAATAAATGCAATCAATCAAGTGTGTATGAAACAGGAGGGAATCATATGGCCAGAGAGTTTTCCCGTCGAAGCTTTATCAAAGGAATGACGGCAGCCGGCGTTGTTCTGGCGGTCGGTGGCTGCATGAGCTGGGACGGCAAAAATATACCGGAAAAAGTCAAAACCGGCGACGTCACGTATGACGTTCTCATTATCGGAAGCGGCGGAGCAGGAATGCGCGCAGCTCTTGCGGCAATGGAAAATAAGGATCTTAAAGTTGCCGTGATGACGAAATTGATGCCGACGCGTTCGGCTTCGACGATGGCACAAGGCGGCATGAACGGTGTCACAGGTGTCACGGATCCCGCGGACAGTGTCGAGTCGCACGTATTTGACACGGTCAAAGGTGCCGATTATCTCTGCGATCAGGATGCGGTCGAATATTTTGCGGAGCGTGCCGGAAAGAATATTTTCGAGATGGATTACATGGGATATCCGTACAACCGTCAGGCGGACGGATCGTTCCATCAGCGGAAAATGGGCGGATCGTCCCATGCGCGTGCGGCGTACTTTGAAGACCGTGCCGGTCACGCCATGGTCCATACGCTTTACGAACAGTGCCTCGCGCATGACGTTGACTTCATCTCTGACTGTCAAATGCTCGAGATCAGTATGAGCGGCGAGAAAAACGATCAACTCAACGGTGTCATTGCCCTCGATATGCGATCGGGCAATCTCATCGGTATCGCGGCGAAAACCATTATTATCGCGACAGGCGGATACGGCCGCGTGTATTGGGTTCGTACGTCAAATCCGTACAGCTCGACGGGTGACGGTATCGTCGCGGGCATGAAGATCGGCATCCCATTCAAAGATCCGGAAATGGTTCAGTTCCATCCGACGGGCCTTTCCGTCAACGGCGTCCTTCTGTCCGAGTCAAGCCGCGCCGAAGGAGCGCTTCTCATCAACAAAAACGGCGAACGCTTCATGTCAAAATACGCGCCGCAGAAAATGGAGCTTGCGACGCGCGATATCGTTGCCCGCGCCATTGCAACGGAAATCGAGCAGGGACGCGGTCTCGGCGAAGGCATCCATGCCGGTGTTTACCTGGACTTCACGAAAATCCCGAAGGAACGGATTCAGGAACGTCTCGGTCAGGTTGCAGATCTTTCCAAACGGTTTGCCGGTGTTGACATTACCGAGAAACCGGTTATGATCGCGCCGACGTGTCATTATTCGATGGGCGGCCTCGAAATGGCCGATTTCCATACGGGTGCCTCGCGCGTACCGGGCGTTTTCGTCGCGGGCGAATGCAGCTGCGTTTCCATTCACGGTGCAAACCGCCTCGGTGCGAACTCGCTTTCCGAAGTGCTCGTTTTCGGTCATACGGCAGGCGACGGCGCTTCGTCATATGCGAAGAACCATCCATATGTCGGCGACCAGAAGAAACTCATGGCAGATTGCAGCAAATGGGCTGATTCGTTCGACGAAGTCACAACGCGTCCGCACATGGGAAACCGTACAGTTCCGGAGATCCGCGATGACATGGTCAACACGATGTGGTTTAAATGCGGCGTATTCCGCGAAGGAAAACAGCTCGAGGAAGCGCGCCGGGAACTTGCGAAACTCCGTCAGGATTATGACAAATGCTATGTCGGCGATTCAACCCGCGTGTACAATACGGCGTATGAGCAGTACATCGAACTCGGCAACCTGCTGCAGATTTCGCAGGCGATCGTTGAAGGAGCAATTGCGCGTAAGGAAAGCCGCGGAGCCCATACGCGCCGCGATTTCCCGAAACGTGACGATGTGAATTTTATGAAACACACGCTGATTTCCCCGGAAGGCGATCACTACAAGATCGAATATAAGGATGTCGTCGTTACGAAATATCCGCCGAAAGAAAGGAAGTACTGATCATGGACGTTACGTTACATATTCAGCGGCAGGTTGAAGGCCGTAAATGGTATCAGGATTATACCGTACCCGTCACGACCGGTATGACGGTTCTCGAAGCGCTTATTTATGTCAAGGAACATCTTGACCCGACGCTGTCCTTTACCTGTTCCTGCCGTTCGAGCATCTGCGGCGCGTGTGCCGTCCGCGTTAACGGCAATGCCGAACTGTCCTGCGAAGTGCTCGTTGAAACGCTGACGCAGCGGTATCAGACGGAGCGTTTGACGATTCGTCCGCTCGGCAACTTCAAAGTCATCCGCGATCTCGTCGTCGACTGGGATCCGAAAGCGGCACGCATTAAAAAAATTAAGCCGGCCCTCGATCCGAAACCGGAGTTTACACCGGAAACAGGCTGCAAACAGACGCCGGAAGAATTCAACCGTTATAAGAAATATGCGGGATGCATCCTCTGCGGTTCCTGCGTTTCCGAATGCAATAAAAATACGCTCAATCAGAAAGACTTCCTTGATCCTTTCGCATTTGTCAAAGCGGAGCAGCTCACGGCCGATACGCGCGAAAAAGATCCGAAAGAACGTCTTAAGGCTGTTCTTGACGCCGGACTTTGGCGTTGCTTTAACTGTCAGGAATGTACGGCGAAATGCCCGAAACATCTTGACCCGGCGGGCGCGATCGAAAAGCTCAAGGAAGCAACGTTTAAATACGGCCTCGCAGACAATGTCGGCGCGAAACACGCGAAGGCTATCTACGATGACATCAGCGAATCGG
>CACXCC010000131.1 GCA_902766015.1 uncultured Veillonellaceae bacterium | reverse complement strand
TTTTCGCACGGAGCCTGAATTGCTTAAGCGCAGCGATTTGATTCAGGCGACTGAATTAAGCGAAAACGGATTTTTTTTAGCCGCAGCATGGTGGCGGACGCAGTGCCCCGCACCCGTCTTGTGACGTCAACAGGAAGCCGGATCAACGCCGCCGCGCCCCGCTGACGCCGTCCTTAGTATGTCAAGATAAGTTACTTTTCCTCATGCAAAAGCGCATAAAGCGCCCCGAGCATCCCGGCATTATTCCCGAGCTCGGCAAACGCGAGCCGCGTACAATCCCGCATCGCGGGAACCACAAGCTCCTCGAGACGCTGCGTAAACCGCGGACGCAAATACTCACTCTGCGCCATAATCCCGCCGCCGAGCACAATAAGCTCCGGATTCAAAAGACAACAAACCGCCGCAAGGCCCTCACTGAGCGTATCGACAAGATGCTCAATCGCATTCACCGCATCCGCGTCACCCTTTGACGCCCATGCAAAAACCGTCTCACCCTTCAGCTCCGCCGGCGAAACATTATGCGAAATCGCGGCCTCCTCGACCATCGTGCGCGCCGAAGCCGCCTCTTCGAGAAGCTTCAAACTCCCGTGCAGACGGAGAAACCCGAGCTCTCCCGCACTGCTCCCGGCTCCGTGCCAAATTTTGCCGTCCTGCAAAAACGCACCGCCGATGCCCGTACCGACTGTCACCATAAACGCACTTCTTGCGCCCTTTGCGGCACCGAGCCAAAACTCCCCGAGCGCCGCCGCATTCGTGTCATTTTCGACATGGCACGGCAAATGACAGGCCTCGCGCACGAGCGAACCGAGACAAACGCCCGAATACCCCGGAAAATGCTCCCCGGCATAACGAATCCGCCCGTCCGGCCCCGGCTCGACAATCCCGGCCGTCGAAATCGCGACGCCTTTGACCGTCAAACCGTCCTCCGCGACCTGCTTTTGATAGTCCCCGACAATCTCGACAACCTTATGGACAATCCCCGCCGCACCTTCCTCGCGCGCGAGAGTCGGACGGCTTCCCTGCGTCTTAAACGTTCCCGTTTCATCGGCAAGGCCGTGCTTGATCGCCGTTCCTCCGATATCGACCGTCACATAATGTGCCATAGAACTCCTTCTTTCCCTGCATTCCCTGATTTTCGTTATTTATCGTGATGATGCCGCTTATGATGCGTCGCGGCTTTTTCTGTCTGATCCTGCTTGTCTTTCACCAGCAAAACCTTGCCGCGCGTCAAACCGCGTCTTGCAAGCTCCGCGTCGGTATTGGCCATAATCGCATCGGCGTGATCCTCGGCGTAAAAGAGGATCGCCCGGTAAAACCGCGCGTCAACATCAACGGCCGTAAAATCCGCGAGGCGCTCCACCTGCGGCGTCTCCGGGATCTCCTGATCGAGCGTCCCCCACGAACTGTTGAGGTCATCGTGCTCGAGAAGCGTCACCGTGCCTTCGCTGACATTAAACGAATAATAATCCGCTGCACCCGTCAGATCCCGATACCCGTCAACGGACTGCATCTTCCAGCGGCGCTTTGACGTCACATCCTCGATCTGCACATCATCATACGTCTTGAGCGTCGGCACGATGAGGATATTCGTGTCCACATTCCCCTCATCATCAATGCCGTAACGCATCTGATCCTTATTGAAATAATAATTCTGCCGGGCCGTCGACTGGACCCAATGGTAAATATTTGACGGAATTTCCGGTTCCGCCGAAGCCTGCGGCGCCGCCGCTCCGAACACGACAGCCGCAAGCAATACCGCACTCCACCGTTTAATCACCCACATCGCCTCCTGATGAAATCAACCTACCCTTCCATAATAGCAAAGCGGCCTGAAAACATACTGAACCGCTCAGTCATTATCGTCAGAAGTAATCTTGTCGATCTCATACGGCGTCTCCTGATAAACGTAATAGTTCAGCCAGTTCGCAAACAGGAGATGCGCGACACTGCGCCAGCGGACAACCGGCGTCTTGGACGGGTCGTCATTCGGATAATAATTGACCGGGATTTTCGGATTCATGCCGGCCTTGAGGTCGCGATCGTATTCCTGCTTCAGCGTGCCCGGGTCATATTCCGCATGACCCGTGATGAAAAACTGACGCTTCTTGAGATTGGCGACGATATAGACGCCCGCTTCGCTGTCCGACTCCGCAAGAATCGTGAGCTGCGGGACTTTCAGGATATCTTCCTTGCGGTTGCCCGTATGACGCGAATGCGGCACGAAAAACTCATCGTCAAAACCGCGCAGGAGCTTTTCGTGCTCGACGCAGAGATGATGCGGGAACACGCCGAAAATCTTTTCCGGCGCCTGATATTTCGGCACACCGTAATGGTAGTAAAGTCCTGCCTGCGCGCCCCAGCAGATATGGAACGTCGAATTGACGTGTTTCTTGCTCCACTCCATGATCTCCGCGACTTCGTCCCAATACGCGACATCCTCGAACTCCATGTTTTCGACCGGCGCACCCGTGATGATCATGCCGTCGTATTTTTTATGGCGGATATCGTTAAACGTGCCGTAGAACGCCGACAGATAATCCTGCGACGTATGCGTCGGGATATACGAGCTCGTATAAATGAAGTCAACCTCGACCTGCAGCGGCGTATTGCCGAGCAGACGCAGAAGCTGCGTCTCCGTAACAGACTTGATCGGCATCAGGTTCAAAATCAAAATATGAAGCGGACGGATATCCTGCTGATACGCACGATCCGCATCCATAACGAAAATATTTTCACTCTCTAAGACATGCGTTGCCGGCAGCGCATTCGGAATCTTAATCGGCATAGAATCAACCCCCGGTATCTGTTGATGTTTCCTAAAAAATAACGTGCAAAAGTACAGACTGATTTTATTATAACACATCCGTTCAACGGGAATACAGTGACACGGACACATAGTGAGAAAAAGATTCAATGAAAAAGGAGCGCCCCTCACCGGAAATCCCGGCGGAAACGCTCCTCCCGTGTCAAAACTCAAAGGTCAATGCGGTAACGGTTGACCCACGTCGAATAACCCGTCGAATACGCGCGCAGACGCGTGAGACCCGCAAACGCCGGCGACGAACTGTCAATCATATAGTACCGCCCCGTCGCCGTGTCCGACGTCAGAGTCTGCCATCCGGCTGACGGAGTCCATGCTTCGCCGCGGATAATCCGCTCCGTTCCCTGCGGCAGATTGACGGCACGCTTCGTGAACTGAATCTCCGTCACGTTGCCGTTGCTGTCCTTTTTCTCCTGCCACGTCCAGAGGAACATATTCTTGCCCTTCATGCGCATCGTTGACGTATCGCCCGTCACCTGCGTGACGTTGCCGTTCGAATCCGTATTTTCCCAAAGCGTGATCCAGCGGTCCTTCGCCTTGATGCGCGTCATTTCGCCCTGACGGAAAACCTGATCGACGATCGCGCCGTAGAAATCCTCGTCAAACTGCTGTGAATTGATCTCCTTGACGCGTCCGTCCACTTTCGACCAGAGCACCGTGCCCTGTGCATCATAGAAATCCTCGCGCAGATACTGCACCGTACGGTTCTGCGGATTGACCTGAACAAGCGCCATACTGTAACCGCTCGCGAGCTGATCCGCCCGGATGAGATGCGTCAGGCCGTAATTTTCGATCGTTTCCTGCGCCCCTTCCGGACTATACGTCGTCTTCGTCCACGCGTTGATTTCCGTCGCGACGTCCTTGCCCTGCGATGTCGTCACACTGCGCACCGTGACAACCGACGTCGGGTCAAAATATTTACTGTACTTACTGTCCGAACCGAGCCAATACCAGCCGTCCGCGGACGCCGGTGCCGTCTGCGCCGTGATGAGTACGAGGGCAAAAACGAAAATGCCCAGTACCCGGAACCATGCCGATTTCATCCGATAACCCTCCCCTGATGCGGCACTTCGCCGCTGTTTTTCCTATTATCTCCATTATACCATACGGATGTTCGCTATGCAACGATACCCTTCTGTTTTTCGTATCGCATAAACCTGACACATCCGCCCGAAATCATGATAGAATAAGAACATGAAACCTGCATGAGGAAAGGAATAATTTTATGAGTGATTATACGAATTTCGAAGTCGGGGAAAAATTCCCCCTGCCGATCAAAAATCAGGGTGACGGAGCGCTCTTCCAGGTTGACGCGAACGGCATCATGTTCATCCTCCAGCTCTCCCGCGCCGACATCATCGCCGTCGAAGCATTCCGCACGGGCAAAATGGAACTCGCCCTCTACGAAGAAAACGGCTGTCTCTTCCTGCTCTATCAGATTGACGGCATCTTCAAAGACGGATGGGGCGACGCACCGCTCGTCCTGCCGCTCCTTGACGCAAAACAACTGCCGACGGAAAAAAGCCTCAAGGATCCGACGATCCACCTCTACTTCGTCGACACACGCCTCCAAATCCTCCTCGCCCAGCGCGACGTCGCCCTGAACGACGAATTCCACAACGTCATCAAACGTCACGTCAACGCGCACGAAACCGCGCCGCTCACCGCCGACGAAACGATCCGCCGCATCCACGCCATCTGGGGCGCAAGAACTACAGCCGCCATGCGCAAAAACGCCGCCGCGGTTTTAGAAATCCCCTTAAACATCCCGAAAGCCCCGCCTTCGATGAAGAAGAATTTACATTAACTCATTTGTATATGGCTTTTAAGTCGCTCCTCAGAGGCAGGAAAGCTACCTATTTCGACATTGCCCGAAATGTCGTAGCGATGCCATGATACTAGTTTTCCTGCTTTTCTTGAGGAATTATCAAAATCCATCAGTTTGTCATATCATACTTTAGAAGGGATTCTTTGAATGATCATTGTAAATTATTTAAAATTACTGCGTGTCAAACATTATATAAAAAACGTTTTGGTTTTTATTCCGCTGTTCTTCAGTCAAAACTTTACAGATATAGCTTTATTTAAAAACGTCCTCTGGGGGGGACATCGTTTTGCCTGATTTCTTCGGCAGTCTATATTATCAATGATATTCAGGATAAAGAAAAAGATAGAAATCATCCGAAAAAGCGCCTTCGGCCCATTGCCAGCGGCGATGCGATCCATGAGGATCTCGCCCATTTTCTTGATTATGTAAACGGTAAGGTTCCCCAAGGGGAATTTGCCAAAGCTGTTGATGCAGAAGTCATTCGTGTAAAGGAACATAAGGAAACGAAGGTGGAATATATGACGTACGAAATGGAACTGGAACGGGAAAGAAGAAAAGGCCGTGATGAAGAAAAAACGAGTATACTCCGCCGGTTGATCCGCGCCAATGCACCGATGGTTTTCCTGAAGGAAGCGACGGGATGGACAGAGGAGCAGATTCGTGAATTTATGCAGAAAGACAACTCGCAGCCGATATCCTGAAATACTCGGACAGTCAATACTTCATTCTCCGAAGTGCGGTCATTCGTTCCGATATGCCATTGATTGAGCAATTTCGTTAAACTCTGCGGCAGAATCATGACCGGATTGTGCTGATTTTGAGCAATTTCGTCTATTCCCTTTTCTCAAAAATTGCGCTATGCTAAAGGCAATCACGATTTTTGGGAAGAGGGTATTTTTATGCCGGCAGTCGGGGCGGTCCGGTCGTTTTTCACGCATGACCGGAGTTTTTATAAAAAGTTTTTTACGATGGCGATCGTATTGATGCTGCAGAATATGGTGACGATCAGCGTCAATCTCGCGGACAATATTATGCTCGGCGCGTACAGTGAAACGGCACTCGCGGGCGCCGCAGCCGTCAATCAGATTCAGTTCGTCTATCAGCAGATCCTCTTTGCGTTCGGCGACGGCATCGTCGTGCTCGCGGGGCAGTATTTCGGCAAACGTCAGATGGATCCCGTGCGCCGGATTATCGCGTTTGCGATGCGGCTCGGGCTGTTTGCGGCCGTGGCGCTCTTTATCGCGGCGACGGCAATGCCGCATCTCCTGCTCGAATTTTTTACGACGGACGAAGGGATCATCGGGCAGGGCATGCTCTATCTCGACGTGCTCCGTTATACGTTCGTGTTCTTCGCCGTGACGCAGATTCTCCTTGCCGCGCTCCGCTGTGTCGGCATCGTGAAAATCGCACTGCTTCTTTCCGTTGTCACGCTCGTCCTCAACTGTTCGATCAACTATACGCTCATTTACGGGCATTTCGGCGCGCCGGAACTCGGCGTCACGGGCGCGGCGATCGGGACGCTCATCTCGCGTATCGTCGAAATGGGCATCTGTATTTTCTTCATCGTGCGCTGGGAATCGACGCTGAAGCTCCGGTTCCGCGATTTCCTGCAGACGAGTAAGACCCTCACGCGCGATTACATCCGCGTCATGTCGCCGATGCTCGTCATCAATTTCCTTTGGGGCTTTAATAATGCCGCACAGAACGCGATCCTCGGCCATATGGAGGCGCGTGCGATCGCGGCAAACAGTGTCGCGTCAACGCTCTTTTTGCTCGTCAAATCCATGGCGGTCGGCGCGGCTTCGACGGCGGCGTATTTCATTTCACATACCGTCGGCGCAGGCAGGATCGATCTCGCGAAGGAATATGCGCGCACGATGCAGGTTCTCTTTATCGCGATCGGCGTCGTTGCAGGCATTACGCTCTACAATCTCCGCGTGCCGATTCTCTCGCTCTATAATCTTGAGGACGCGACGCGCCTGATGGCGGATCAGTTCCTCATCGTCCTTTCCGTCATTGTCGCGACAATGTCGTATCAGATGCCGGCGAACGCAGGTATCGTGAAGGGCGGCGGCGATACGAAGTATTGTATGTATCTCGACCTCATCAGTATTTGGGTGATTGTTCTGCCGGTGTCGTGGTTTATGGCGTTTGTCGTCAATGCGGATCCGGTGACGGTCATCTGGTGTTTGAATGCGGATCAGATTTTTAAGGGCGTTCCGGCGTTTATTAAGGTCAATTTCGGGCATTGGGCGAAGAAATTGACGCGGGACGCGTGATAAACATATGCGTCAAATAATAACCTGAGGCAGCAGGGCGGACGTTCCGCCTGACTTGCTGAAAAGGGCGTAAGCAAAAAATCCACTTTCGCACGGAGCCTAAATTGTTTTAGCGAAGCGATTTGATTTAGGCGACTGAATTAAGCGAAAGTGGATTTTTTGCAGCCCCAGCTGTCAGGCGGAACGTCCGCCCTGCTGCCGTCGGGTTAACTTAACTCGACTTATCCCTCGACGGCAATCCGGTATTGAACTGTAACCGGGCATATTTTTGCACAAAAAAAGTAACCGCCTCTGCCCAAAGATCGCGATTACTTTTTTCGTAGCTAATGTGGGGTAAACCGTCTATCGGCAGGCCCTCTCTTTATTTTTATTAATCGGCTGCGCCCCTGCTATTCAGGTCAGCGGCACATAAGCGCGGTCGCGGTGATTGAAGCGCGTGATCTTCGTGTAGCCGAACGATTTCGCGTAGGCGACGGCTTCGGCGTTGTAGCTGCCGCAGTCTTCCGGTTCGTGTGCATCGGACGACGTGATGATCGGGAGGTCATATTTCGCGGCGATCTTCATGAAGTCCGGATACGGCGAAATCTCGGCGATCGGATAACGGTAGTACGTGCCCGTGTTGACGTCAACGACCATGCCCGCGAGCTTGAGGGCTCTCGCCACGCGCTCGAGATACGGCGTCACGTCAAAGTCCGGCAGATAGCGGAACAAACGAATATTGAACGGATGACCGAGCACGTCGTAGAGTCCCGCCTCCGCGAGCTTTTCGACTTCCTCCGTGTACCATTCGTAAATATCCTCGAGCGGATGCCGATCCCACTCCGCCTTGATCTCGGACGAATCGTACGCCCAGCCGCGCAGGAAATGCACGGACCCGATGACGTAGTCAAACGGATACTCCTTCAGGATATCGCGGACTTTCGCCTGGTCCTGAAAATTGCAGACCTCGATGCCCATCTTGACGTTGTGGTCTTTTTTCAGTTCGTTCATAAAGGATACGTATTCGTCAATCGTATATTTAAACTTGTTCTTTTTCAGCCACTGCTGCTGGAATTTGCCGATGAATGAATCGTCGAGCACGAGGTCCTCGTAGTAGAGATCCTTGAATTCCGGGAACGTATGGGAGTGTTCCGAGATGCCGATCTCATCGAGCCCGCGTTTGCGCGCCGCCCGAAAGAACCCTTCGACCCAGTTTTTGTCATACGAGCCGTGCTCAAAATGCATATGGTAGTCAAATTTCATCGTAATCCTTCTTTCTTCAATCCGCGCCAAATCAGCGAATCTCGCCGCGGAGCAGACGCTCGATGCCGCGGATGACGCCGCTTTCCGTATTGCTTTCCGTCATAAACCGCGCGGCTTCTTTGACCGGCGGCTGCGCGTTTGCCATCGCGAAACCGTAATAGACGCTCTCGATAAGCTCGGTGTCATTCATATAATCGCCGAATGCCGCACATTCCTCCGGCTTAAAGCCGAAAATCTGCTGAATGCGCTCCGACGCCACGCCCTTATTGATGTCGGGATTCATGATATCAACCCAGCACGGACTCGAAACGACGACCTGCATACTGCTCTCGTACTGTTTGACGTACGGATAAATGTCAACCGCCGCCTGCTGCGCCGAGTCAAAGAACGCGAGCTTGATGAGCTTGTCCGGGACTTCCTCGAACGAATCGACGATTTTCGTATGCGTGTAGTATTTATGAAGTTCCTGCAAAAACTCCGGTTTCGCCTGCTCGCGGAGGATGTAGCCGTCCTCCATGCCGCTGTAAACGGAAAATACCCCCGGCAGCTTCGTCGTCACGGCGAGAATCTCGAGGCCGCGCGCACGGTCGATGACGCTCGACGTGAGCGTTTTCCCGCGGTACTTCACGAGCGTGCCGTTCTCGGCGAGGAACACGAAATCATCTTTATACTTGTCAAACGTCTTCACGAGCGAATAATACTGACGCCCCGAAGCCGGTGCAAAGAGAATCCCCCGTTTCTTGAGCTCCGCCATCGTCGCGTCAAACTCCGCCGGCAGTTTTCCTTCGCCGTCGAGCAGTGTCCCGTCCATATCCGAAAAAACCAGTTTCAGCAAAACAATTCCCCCTTGCCTGTTTTCATCCCGGTCAACGCCTTGTCGTCAACCTGTGTCGTCATTTATAAAAAAAGGAACCCGCCGCGGAGGCAGGTTCCCGAACATGCGCCTTCCGGCGCCCTTATTATAACAAATTTCCCGAAGCAAAGGAAACGGTTTTCCCGTACCTTACGCCGTTTTTACTCGCCGCGGCGTCCGTGATAGAGGCACCACGGTTCCTCCGACATATAATCGCCGCCGTGATAGCAGGCCGCGCGGGCACGGCAGCCCCCGCACATTCCCTTGTAATTGCAGGATCCGCAGCCGCCGCTGTATTCGAGCGTGCGGAGTTTTTTGAGGACTTCGTTGTTCGCCCAGATTTCGTCAAACGGCGTTTCGCGGACGTTGCCGAGTTCCATGTTGAGATACGCGCACGGCTGAACTTTGCCGCGCGGGCTGATGATGCAGTACGAAAGACCCGCGAGACAGCCGCGATGGAACCGCGTTTTGACGCCGAGCTGATCGGCAATGCGCAAAAACTGCGGCGCACACGTCGGTTTGAGTTCGAGTTTCGTCGTCGTCTGCTTTTTCATAATGCGCGTCAGCACGTCTTCGTACTGCTCGGCGCGCAGGGATTCCTCCTCGATCGTCTTGGCGCGTCCCGTCGGCACGAGGAAGAAGAAATGCACGGCATGGGCGCCGATGCTTTCGGCAAAGTCAACCATATCTTCGATTTCGTTCTGGTTCCAATCCATGACGGTCATATGAATCTGGAACGGAATGCCGGCATCGAGGCAGTTTTTCATGCCGCGCACCGCGCCGTCCCAGCCGCCCGGGAACGAACGGAACTTGTCATGTTTTGCCTTGTCGAGCGAGTCGAGCGAAATGCCGACGCCGCGCGTTCCGGCTGCTTTGAGTTTCTCGGCGAGTTCCGGCGTGATGAGCGTACCGTTCGTGCCGAACACGGGGAACAGGCCGAGATTTGTCGCATACTGCACGAGTTCCACGATATCCGGGCGCATCATCGGCTCGCCGCCCGAAAAGATCATAATTTTAAAGCCGGCTTTGGCGATTTCGCGCAGGAGTTTCTTCGCTTCGTCCGTCGAAAGTTCCTCGGCGGCCTTGCATCCCGCTTCGCGGTAGCAGTGCGCGCAGAACATATTGCAGGCGTTCGTCGTATTCCACGAAATAATCTTCATTTATTTGTCCTCCGTCAGCCCGATCTCTTCGTCCGTCAGATAGCAGGACGGATCCGACTCCCAATAATCGCCCTTGCGTGCTTCGGCGCGCGTACGGAAGTTGCCGTTGCACCAATTGAGATATTTGCATTTCGCGCAGCGTCCCTTGAGGAGCGGTTTACGGTCCTTGAGTCCCGCCATGATCGGATGAGACGTATCCTGCCAAATATCGCCGAATTTGCGCTCGCGCACGTTTCCGAACGTGTAATACTGCGTGAACTGATCCGGATGGACATAGCCCATCGGGTCAACTTCGCCGAACGCGATACCGGAGCGGTTGCCGCCGTTATTCGACACGAACTTTTTGATCTGCTCCGCCGTCTCCGTGTCACCGGCTTTGAGCGCTTTGAGGTACATATAAATGCCGTCGCAGTGATTGTCAACGGTCAAAATCTCTTTCTTGAGGCCGCGTTCCTCGAAATCGCGCGTGCGGCGGATGATCGTATCCATCGCGTAACGGGATTCCTCGGCCGTGACATCCTGATCCATCATCTGCTCGCCGCGTCCCGAATAAACGAGATGATAGAAGCAGACGCGGTTGATCTGTTTTTCCTCGATGAAGTCAAAAATATTGTTGAGTTCCTGGATATTATGATGATTGATCGTGAAACGCAGGCCGACGCGCTGTCCTACGGCAACGCAGTTTTCGATGCCTTTCATCGCTTTTTCGTACGCACCGTCGACACCGCGGAACTTGTCATTGACGTCTTTGAGACCGTCCAGCGAAATGCCGACATAGCCGACGCCGATATCTTTGATGCGCTGGGCGACTTCACGCGTAATGAGCGTGCCGTTCGTCGAGAGCGTCGGGCGAACGCCCGCTTTCTGCGCGTATTCCGCGAGCTCGAAGAAATCCGGGCGAATGAGCGGCTCGCCGCCCGAAAACAGCAGCACGGGGACTTTGAACTCGGCGAGATCGTCAATAAACTTCTTCGCTTCTTCCGTCGTCAGCTCGTTCTGATACTTTTTCGCGTCAGATGCCATATAGCAGTGACGGCATTTCAGATTGCACGTACGCGTCGAATTCCAGACAACGACCGGGCCGACTCCTTCCGCGGCGCCGTTGCGCATATTGTGAGCATTTTTCGTATAGCGCAGCTTATCGCCGAAGTACTCGCGGGCAAACAACAACTTGGTTACACTGATCATCTTTTTAACACTCCTAAACTATGCTGCCGTTAAGATTGCGGCCGGATACCGTCGAGCAGCAGTTTTGTCTTCAATGCCACATTCTCCTGAAACGACAGGTTGAGCCGGCTGAACGCCGCAGCCTGATACAGAGAATGGAACATCTCGGCGATGAGGTCAGCCGGGACGTCACGGCGGATTTCGCCGTTTTCCTGTCCCTCGCGGATAATCGCCGTAAATACCGTTTTGACGCGCGGAGCCGGGCGATTCGTATCGTGCGGCATTTCCGGACGTCCGGAATGGTCCGAGGCGGAGAGAAAGAGCGGCAGGACAAACCGGTTCCCGTCGAGAAATACCGCCGTGACCTCACAGCCTTTCGCGAGCATATCCCGCGCACTGCAATGATCGGCGCGCATCGTTTCGATTTCCCGATTGACGTCATCGACGAGCTGCACGAGCAGCCCGAAAAGGATTTCCTCCTTCGTCTGGAAATAATTGTAAAACGTGCCGATACCGAGGCCCGCGCGCCGCATGATGTCGGCAATTGACGCTTCGCGGTAACCTTTCTGACCGAATTCCTCAACGGCCGCTTTCATAATGGCCTGACGGGACTGGATTTTTTTCTGTTCCCGGCGCCCTAACTTCCCTTCCATACGCCTTTTCCTTTCCTACAAAACACATCTTCACACACACTTCTCCGGAAGATCTATTCTTATTATATCGGAAATTGTCCGATTTGGAAAGCAAAAATGAATCTTGTTCATGTTTTTTTCGTATTATTTGCGGCATGAACCGAAAATTTACGGTCTATACCCTTGCATATTGCGGAAAGTCCTCCTATTATAGGGGTTGAACTTGATCATAAACAAATAAAGGAATGATTCGATGCATCCATTTATCAGCTACGGCTTTTCGTTCCTGCTCTCGTTCGTGCTCGCCGTTTTGACGGTGCGCCTTTTAACCTACTGGATCGAAGCCTTGTATGACGGCAGCCCCGATGATCTGCTCGCGTATCCCGACCGGGAGGAAACGCCCGCGTTTCTCTCGCGCCGCAATCTCATCCTCGCCGCCGTCGTCTTTTCGTCGCTCTATTTCTCGTTCTCGCTGCTGCAGGGCGAAAAGTCGCTCGTGCCGTTCCTCAAGAACTGGTTCGCGATTTTCCTCGTCTGGGGCATTGCGGTGACGGACGGCGAACAGCACGTCATTTATAATATCATGGTCGGTCCGTTTGCCGCGCTCGGATTACTCTTTGACCTCATCGGTTACGGCACGGCGGACATGCCGTACATCACGGCGCTCGTCGCGGGAGTCATTCTCCTCGCGCTTTGTGCCGTGAGCCGCGGCCTTGTTTCGGCCGGTGACGTCAAGTTCCTCTTCGCGCTCGCGCTCTGGACGGGCGAGGAACTTTTCGTCATCCTCTTCGTCTGCGGCGCGCTCGCCATCGCCGTCACGACACTCATTCTCCGCCTCATGCACAAAGACGAAACCGCGCCGCGTATCCCCTACGCCCCGTTCTTCGCCGTGCCGGGCATTCTCTGCTGCCTCGTCGCGTGACGCCGGTTTCGCCGCGAACCTCAACGGACGAACCAAAACTTCCGGATCGCAGAGGACGCCTGCTGCAGACACGAACTTCATACGGACACAAAAAGACCGCTGCCGTTTTGACAGCGGTTTTTTCGCGTTTATGCCGGTTTTCGTATCAAGGAAACGTCCCGGATCAACGGTCCGGATTAAGTGCCGGATTTCCCGGCGGACTCGGCGTTTTCAGGTGTATTTGTACGCTTCAAGTGGATCGTACCCCCCCAAGTTCTTCGTATACGGACAAACGAGCTGCAGGCGGAACAAACCGTCCCGGTACGTACAGCGGATCGCGGCGTCGTGATTGCGGCAGAATTCGCGCAGGGATTTCATGCCGATACCGTGACCCGTACGGCCGGTTTGCGGCAGTCCGTCTTTGCCGAAAACGACCTCGCCGTCAAAGCGGTTCTCGACGAGAATGCGGAGCGTGCTGCCCAGATCCTGAATCCGAACGGCAATGCGCCGCTCTTCGTCCGGGAGCGCCAAACTCGCACGGCCTGCGTTTTCGAGAACATTTGACAGCACGATCGCAAGATCCATTTCCGGATCGATATTCTTCGGAACGACCGCATCGACGGTGAGCGGGATATGATCCTCGCGCGCTTTCGCCGCAAACCGGCTGAACACGGCATTGATCATCGTATTTTGACAGTAACGCTCGACTTTCGTCTCATTCAGTTTGCGCGTGATATGGCGGATGAGCGCGAGCGCTTCCTCCGTGCTGCCTTTCTGCAGGCACTCGGAAAGCAGTCCGAGATAATGGCGCCTGTCGTGACGGATAATCGTGATCTGCGACTGGGACTGCTCGAGATTCTGCGCATGATCGCGAAGAAGTTCCCATTGATGCTTGACGGAGTCATAATGACGCAGCGTATACACATAACGGTCGACAATATCGTTCGCAACGTAAATCGCGCCGCCGAGAAAAAACGCCGCAGCGACATTGAGAAGACGCGGCAGCAGGAAATCTTCGGCGATAAAGACTTCGCCGGCGTAGTTGATGTAAAACAGATCCACACAGGCGAGGAAGCAGGGAACGAAACAGATGAGACGCCAAAACCGGTGACCTCCGCCTTCCATCCGCAGACGGAAGACGCCGAGGAAAAACGGGCGAACAAACGGCACGGCCGCCGTCATAAACAGCGTCGCCGCAAACAGGAACGGGATAATGTAATCCTCAAACGTAAAGCCCGGAACGAGCCGCAGGAACAGGACCGTCACAACCGTATAACCGGTGATGAGAAAAACGCTTTCCATACCGAGAACAAAAATCTGCTGCGGCAGAACGCCGCGGAACACCCGCAGATTGACGAGGAAGAACGGGATCCAGTTGACGGTTTCATACCATTTCATCTGTGTGAGCGAGTAGGTTCCGTCAAGCGAAACAATCCAGAGCATCGGAAGGAGGCAGAGGACAAAAACCGCCCCGTATACCCGCATCAGACGTCTGCGTTTGTCCGGTGTCAGCATATATCGAAACGGGATATAACGTAAGTAAACGCCGGGCAAAACACTCAGAAGCGTCAAAACGACGGCGATATAAGGTGTCACGGCTCTCCCTCCTTTCTCGTTTTAATCAGGAATGATCTTTCGACGATTTTTTCACCCGCGTCACATTCGAGTACAGGTACGTGTCATCTTCGTCCGTCAAACGGAAGCTGTTTTTCTTCAGGTATTCATTGGCGCTCCCCGCAAAATGGACGTTATCCATCTCCTTGATGAGAGCCTGACGAACGGCCACGCCGACGAGAACGGCGGCGATCACGGAGACGATCAAAATCGGCAGGGAAAAGAGTCCCGTCGAATCCGAAAGAACATCCTCCGCCCAGCAGGCCGCGTAAATAATCGCGTAGAGAATCGGCAGGCTGATGACGGCTGAGCCGGCCAGGTAAAGATACGATTTGACGTTATCGTACGGCAGGCGGCCGGCCATTTGACCGGTCTGACCGTTCATCATAAACGTATACGGCTCATTTTGATACCGCGTCGTGAGGATCCAGACCGGCGCCATCGCGTATGTGACGTCACCCGATTCCTTATGTACGGTCGGGTCGCCGTTTATCGAGACACTGTCGTAATCCTCGACGGTTTTTTCGAGCAGTTCGGCCGCGCTGCCCGCGATGCGTTCATCCGCGCGCGGCACGGACGCTTCGGCGTCCACGTCATACCGGTCTGCGAGCGCTCCCGTGAGATACGCGGGCGAAAACGGTTTGAGTCCGTGATAGTCAAACGGCTCGATGCTCTCCATGAACGCGTCATCCATTTTTTGACTGCCGTCAACGGGAATCCGCCGAAATGACATGTCACCGGCGCGGTAACAGTCATAATACTTCGTTTCCGTGATGATTTCATCGCCCCGCTCGTAACGGCGGACGCGTTCGGCGCGGAATGTCGCCTCGGCCGAAACGTCGGCGTCAAACAGCCAGAACGGGACGTACATGGCCTGGACATCTTCGACACGGTTTCCTTTGCGGAACGCATCCGGCAAAAGACGCTTGCCTTCATAAAACGCTTTAAGTGACGCGACGGCATCTTCCTTGGTCTTTTGGAACGGAATGATCCGGTCCGGTTTCAGCTCACCGTCAAACCGTGACGGGATCATTGTCGGATTGCCGCAATAACAGCATTCGGTCGCCATCGTATTCGCGTCGGCCACGAGTTCCGCGCCGCAGGACGAACAGGTGAAAACCTGCATGCCTTCGCGTTCTTCCTCGCTCCAGGTATTGCCGGCTTTTTCCGTTTCCCATTTCGCTTCCTGTTTGCGCTCGGCCTCGGCCGCGCGTTCCTGCGCCTTCGCAAAGAGTTTCTCGATCGTCGACGTTTCGAACGTCGAACCGCAATATTCACAGGTCACATGGTCGTCACCCGGAAGATACGAAAGCGGAGCGCCGCAGTTCGGACATTTATAACTGACCGATGTATCTGCCATATGCTCACCTCATTTCGGTATAGTGTTGCTGTAGGGTTTCACTCCGTCATGTCACTGACGGTCATTTTCGTCAAACGGATCGCCGCACTGCGGGCAGAATTTGGGCGGATGATGCGGATCGTCCGGTTCCCAGCCGCATTTGTCGCAGCGGTAAAGAGGAGCGCCCGCGGGTTTCGGCTTGCCGCATTCCGTACAGAATTTCCCCTTGTTGACCGCGCCGCAGGAGCAGGTCCAGCCTTCGTCCGACGGTTTCGGTTTACCGCATTCGCGGCAGAATTTGCCCGTATTCCCCGTTGCGCCGCACGAACACGTCCACGCTTCTGCGGGAGCCGGTTTCGGTTTGCCGCAGGATTTGCAGAATTTGCCGGTGTTTGTCGTTTCGCCGCAGGAGCAGGTCCACGTCGCGGCATTCGCGGTTTGCGGAGCCTGCGCTCCCGCGCGCTGAGCCGCCTGCTGATAAAGTCCCGCTCCGGTTTGATTGGCCATCTGCATGCCGAAAATGCCCATTGCGGCACCGCCGCCTTCATTTGCCGCCGCGAGTCTCATCGCGTCTGCCGAAGCGTCAGCCGCCATGCCCATCGCGATGTCGGGACGTCCTCCGATGGCCTGACCCATCTGGATTTTCTGCAGTTTTTCCTCGTCGGCTTCGTTGGCGCGGACACTGCTCACGCCGAACGAAACGATCTCGATGCCGCGCAGGTCACGCCATTTTTTCGACAGAACCTCATTTAACGCATCGGCGAGCTCCATCGTGCGTCCGGGGAGTTCCGTATAGTCGATATGCTGTGCCGAAATGCGCGCAAAAGCGGGCTGAAGCGCTGTGAGCAGTTCCGTTTTGAGCTGACTGTCCAGCTGTTTGCGCGTGTAAACGTCCTCCGTATTGCCGGCGACGTTCGTATAGAAGAGAATCGGATTCGTGATGTGATAGCTGTATTCGCCGAAGCAGCGGATCCGGACGAGCAGTTTGAGGCCCGACTGTTCGTCAACGACGCGGAACGGCACATCCGTCGGCGTGCCGTACTTGTTGCCCGTGATTTCCTTCGTGTTAATATAGTAAACACGCTGATCCTTGCCCGCGTCGCCGCCGAACGTAAAGCGGCGTTTGATCTCCGAGAACAGGTCGGTAAGGCCCTGTTCGAGATCGCCCGTAAAAATCGACGGCTCCGTTGACGTATCATAGATATACTGCCCCGGCTCGGCCGAAAGCTCGACGACTTTGCCCGAATCGACGATGAGCATGCATTGTCCGTCGGCGACCGAAATGACAGAGCCGTTCGAGATTACGTTATCTTCGCCGTCCGTATTCGAACTGCGTCCATGCCGGCTCGTCCGTTTCTCCCCCTTTGCCATGAGGATATCCGGCGTCAGGCTTTCGCAGACGAAAAATTCTTTCCACTGATCGGCGAGTGCGCCGCCCGCGGCGCCGATAGCAGCCTGAATGAGTCCCATAAGAATTCCTCCTTTGTATGATCGATGTGTCAAAAACGGGCGTCCCCCTGTCCTGCGGGGACGCCCGTTTCACTTATTTCAGGATCGTAATGCGCCCCTGCGCCTGACGATACGTGTCAGGCAGTTCGCCGTTCAATTCTTCTTTGATGTAGTTGACAATTGCGTCTTTATCGACATAACCGATGCTGACGGATTCAACGGCACCCGGCTCGACGGTATGACCGTACGCGTCACCGCCGCGGACGATAAATTCCGACGTTGCCACGCGGTACGTTTTCTCCGGATCGAACGGTTCGCCGCCGACTTCTGCAATCGTGACGCGGGAACCGGGGTTCTTCGGCGAGAAATACGTGCTGCCCGGATATTGACGGTCATTGACGTAAGGAACGCGCGTGTCAATCGTGTAGCGGATGCCCGCGACCTGCGGGAATGCGCCGATGGCTCGCGGCGTTGCACACGTTGCCGCCTCGAGGAGTTCGAGGAGATCCGAGCCTTTAAGCGTCATGACGTAGAGAACGTTGTTGTACGGAACGGAGCGCGAAATGTCACCGAGCGTGATCGTCCCGGCCTTGATGCTGGCGCGGACGCTGCCGCCGTTGACAATGGCCGCGTCAACTTTGATCCCGTCGATAACCGTGGCCCGATTGGCCTGCCAGAGGAACGCATCCGCGACGAAATCGCCGGCGTTCATCTCCATGTTGCGCATGCCCGGATCGCGCGAACCGTCAAGGTCAAAGGACGACTTGCCGATCTGCCGGGAAAGATGAGCGTTGACGTCAGTGGCAACGCGGTCGATGAGGCGGGCAACCTTGGCATCCTGTTTGCGGTTTGCGTCAAACGGGAGCAGTTCTTCCTGCCATTTACCGTCTTTATAGACGATGTGTCCGATATTTTTCGTGTAATTACCCGTTTCCGCGAGCAGTGCGCCGTTGATATAGCGGTTCTTGACCTGATGGTCGTGACCGTCAATGAAGATGTCAATGCCGCTGACGTTTTCGAGGACATCATCGGAGCGATTGCCTTCGTTGAAGTTTTCGCTGCCCATATGACCGACGGCGACAATGAGGTCGCAGTTTTTCGCTTTGAGGTAATCGACTTCATGCCGGACCGCCGCATAGAGGTCTTTGCCCTGCAGGAATTTCAGTCCCGCAACGGCCATCGGCGAAGCGCTCGTCGCGGCTTCCGGCGTTGTAATGCCGATGACGCCGATTTTATGGTCACCTTTGCGGATAATCGTTGACGGCTGCGTGAAGAGTTTTCCCGTCGCTTCGACGACGATGTTGCAGGCCATCATCGGGAAATGCGCCTCGCTGATACGCTCGAGCGTCACATCCTGACCGTAATCGAATTCATGATTGCCGAGACACATCGCGTCATAATGCACCGCATTCATAAAACGGATCGCCGAAGCGCCCTTGCTGAAATTGACGAGGTTGTTGTCCTGAATGGCATCGCCCGCGTCAAGCAGGAGAACCTGTTTGCCCTCCCGGATCAACTGTCCGCGCAGTCCGGCAACAGCCGCCATACCGTTGATGCCGCCCTCTTCCGAATGCTGGTCATATCCGTGCGTATCATTCGTATGCAGGATGACGAGATCGGAATAATCGGACGCAAATGCCGTTCCGGTTAGTAAACTCAGCATCAAAAACAAACAGCAAAGTAATCGTTTCATATTCCGTCACTCGCCTTTCACATGATCATCAGCGTCGAGAAGAAGTAATACATACCGATGAGTCCTACGACAATGCTCGCATACCAGAACATCATCTGTTTAATAAGAGCCGTCAACGAAGCCAGCAGGATCGCGATCTGCAGATACGTCAAACCGCTCGAAAAGCCTTTGCGCAGTTCCAGCGAACGGTCGCGGGTTGCCTCGAGAGCTTTTGCCTGCTCGCTGATCTCCTTTTCTTCGGCCTTGTATTCGTCAATTTTCTTCTGATAAGCGGCTTCGACTTTTGCCGCTTCTTCCGGGTTAAACTGGCCTTCGTGCAGTTTGATCTGATCAAGCTGGACTTTGTAGGTATTTTCCTTCAGACTTTTGGCCTGATAATACGCCCATTGGTCCGAGGCCTGGCTCTGCGCGAGAATCGCCGCATTGCTCAGTCCGCCGGCCTTCAGCGACGAAAACGTCGCACAGATCGCGAGGAGCAGTGCCGTCAGCGCGACGAGTTTTGTCGTGCGCTCCGACCATTTTTTCTCTTCTTTTTTCTCTTCTTCCGGCTCTTCCTTGGTCTCTTCCTTTTTTGTTTCGTTCTCTGCCACGTTTTTTCCTCCTAAGCAAATGTAAAAATCGCTCCGCAATACAGAAGAGGGACTGTACAGCAGCAACACGGCCAACTGCAGCAGCCCCTCGTCTCTGTCAAAATGCGGGACAATTTCCCTTATACGGGGCAGACGGCCGGGTCAATCGTTGTCAACGCCGGTCATCGTCTTCCTCGTCCTCTTCCTCGTAATCGTCGTCGAAGTCGTCGTCATCTTCTTCCTCGTCGTCTTCGTCGTCGATGTCGTCATCATCCTCTTCCTCTTCATCATCGTCGTCGCCGCCTTCTTCGCGATCATGAAGGACCTGTGCGGCAGCCGCACGAATCTGAAGCGAATTTTTCGAGTCATCCCGGATTTTTTCCAGTTCCTCTGTACTCAAATCGGCATATTCCTCGGCATATCGGTCGATTCCGTCGCTGTACTCGTCCACTTTTTCGCTGAGACGATCTACGGCGTCGTTAAGGTCATCGAGCTTGTCGTTCAAAAAGTCTAAAAATCCCATCGCATCGACACCTCTGCTTTCTTATGCCGCAATTTCGGCCTGACGATTATTCTTCGTCGTCGTAATCTCCGCCGTCATCTTCGTAATCGTCGCCGCCGTCGTCATAATCGCCGTCGTCTTCTTCGTAATCGTCTTCCTCTTCCTCGTAATCTTCGTCGTCTTCTTCCTCATCCTCCTCATCATCGTAATCTTCGTCATCGTCTTCGTCGTCATCATCGTAATCGTCGTCGTCTTCGTCGTCTTCGTCATCATCGTCGTCGTCGAAGTCGTCTTCATCGTCTTCATCATCATCGTCTTCGTCGTCTTCGTCGTCGAAGTCGTCATCATCATCGTCGTCTTCGTCGTCATCGTCGAAGTCGTCATCAAGATCCGGATCGAATTCTTCGTAGTCATCCGAATCCATGTATTCTTCGTATTCCTCATCCGTGAGCAGTTCGTAGCCCATATAAGCCGCATAAGCCGAGACGCCCATGCCGGCTGCTCTCGCCGCTTTTGCGATCATGGAACGCGTGCATTTCTGTCCGCCGCCCGATCCTCTGCCGCCGCGGGCTGCGCGGCTGCCCGATCCGGAGCCGCCTTTGCCGAGTTTGCGGTTCAGTTTGTCGGCGAGACGCGAAGCTTTGTCTTTGACATTCGGCTTGCCGCTTTCTTTGCTGCGCGAGGATTTCGCCCGAACCTCGATGATCTCGTCGTCGGTGCCTTCAATGCGGATATCGGCCGGATCTTCAACGTTCGCGAAAGCGATGTAAACTTTGTTGCCGTCTTCATCTTCGCCGCGAACGACCGTCGGCTCCTCTTCTTCTTCAAACGAATCGTCGAGGTCCGGTTTCTGGCCGATCGCAACGAGAACATGCTCCGTATCGGCATCGCCGAGTTCGAACTGGCTGTACTCATTGATATCATCGTACGGATAATACAGATGAACCGTATATTCCTCGCCGTTCCGGGCCGTCATACGGAATTTGAAGTCATGCAGTTTACTCATTGTCAGTCATCCTCTCTTGTATAAAAAATATGATTTACGTCATGATTGAGCGTCAACGCTCGACGTGATTCCCCCGTTTTTCACACGATACGTCGCCATATCGGACATCGCATAATCTCCGGTCGGCGTAATGAAGTCAAAGACATACGCGTATGTGCCGTCCGCGAGTTTCTCGTTCTTCACGGCAAAGTCGCTGCCGAGCGTGAACGAATCCCGGTCGACGAGTTTGAGGTCATTGCCGTGTTTATCAATGCTCAGGGCGTACTGCTGCGTCGTGACTTTGTCACCCGCTTTCAGTTTGACGAGATTACGGTCGGCTGCACCTTTCTCGTTGAGTCCGGCACGCGCACCGAGAATCTTGTACGTTCCGCTCGCATATTCATACGAGACGAAGAGGTTCATCTGCTTCCCGTTCAGTTTGATCGGGATGGCGTACGTAATGTTGTTATCGGTTTCATTCGTGATGTCGGTGTACAGCGGATGACCGTCAAGCATCATCCACGTCCCGTCAAATTTATCCTTGCAGACGCCGCTGTCCCAGTCCATGTCAACATTGTTGTCATTGCCGAACATAAGGATGAGATTTTGGTTTGCGTCATACCAGATGAGGTCGCAGTGTACGGCGGCCAGGTTTTCCATCTGCTCTTTCGTGAGTTTGCAGGTGACCGCGCCGTCCTTATCGATACGGATCGGCAGATCCTCCATGGAGTCAATGGAAAACGCGACTTTCGGCATCGACTGCGTTTCCGTGATATCGTCGACTTTCGGGGCCTTGCCCGTTGCGAGATACCGGTAAAGCGCCTTATATTTGCCGCTTGCCGCTTTGACATCCTCAAACGCCGGCTGCTGTTCGATCTGATACGGATAGTAGCAGGAAAGTCCGCGCGATTCCGTTTTCAGCGCACCGCTGACACGGTACAGAACGGCTGCGTCGAGAGCCTCTTCGACCTGTTTTGACGTCGAAGGCAGCAGGTCTTCCGTACGTTTGGCGAAATCGCCCATATCAATCATGTTCGTATAGCCCGTGTCACGGGTATTGCCGCCGAAATTGGCGGATTCTTTGGCTTTTCTCGCGTAACGGGAGAAGAATTTCTTCGGCGATTTGCCGGCGGCCTTGATCGCCTCGACGCCCATTTTCTCGTAAGCGTCACGGAGCTGCGGCAGTTTCGACAGATCCGTGATCGAAAGCGTTGCTTCGTCTTCCGTGCCGTTCTGCTCGCATCCTTCGATGTACGAGTCGCAGATGACTTTCGCGAGGATCAGCGGATCGCTGCCGACACCGTCGTTAAATCCTTTGACAATGCCCGTATAATACCAGCCGTTACCCGGTTCGAGTTCCTGCGAAGCCACGAGATAACGCCCGTAACCTTCAAAGTTGTTCGCGACACCGTACGTCGCCATCAGGCAGCAGTCAAAGCCGATGATGTCAAACGGCGGTTTTTTCGCGTCTTTCTGGTAAACGCTTGCCATGGCCTCCTGCATCTGGTTGAGGCTCATCATATTCCCGGAGCGTTCATCGTAGCAGGCCCCGCCGACCGTTCCGCCGCCGTGGTCCCAAACGATCAGGATGCGATGATCGGCTTCATAATTCTCCTGCGCATACTTCAGGAATTTCGCAAACGTGTCCGTTGCGGCCATGTCGGCATCCGGCTTGGTCTCGACGGCACGCAGTCCGTCTTTGTCGTAAACAAAGCGGTTGATCTTCTTGCGCTTAATGTCTTTATTTTCCCACTTTTTCGCGCCGCCCGCCTGAATGACGAATGTCACGCCTTCCGGAGGACGATTCTTCGTGAGTTCCGCAAGGTCCGAGGTCGCGGCTCCGCCCTGCGACTCGAGGTCCGTGCCGCAGATATACATCTCAACGACCCATTTCCCCGTCGTTTTCTCGCCGGTTTTGCCGATATTGGCACTGCCGGAAGAAACCGGGTCTCCTGCGCCGCAGCCGATACAGGCGAGCGCGAAACACAGACAGACCGCAAATGCCAGGATTTTCCCTATCCTGCTCTTCATACGTTTCACCTTCCTTTACCATCGGTTGGATTCCGAACAACGTATAGTACCTTTCCTTGTATCATGATATCGTGAATGACGCCAGAACAAAATACCCAATGTCGTGTCAAAATCGGGGATTGACAAATATCAAATCTTATGTTCTAAAACAATTAAAAATGGTATAATATAAGCACATCAATCAACCCACGAATGGATGGATCAATCATGGAACAACAAGAAACCCTCATTTATATCTGCGATGACGATCCCGCATCCGTCGAGGCGATCCGGTCCCTGATCCTTGAGGAAAAGGCAGGCCGTGTCCGCACGGAATCCTTCGCGTCCGGGAAAGCGCTTCTCGCCGCCATCAAAACGGCACTCCCCGATCTTGTAATCCTCGACATCCTGATGGAAGGCATGGACGGCATCGAGGTACTCAAAACGATCCGCGAAACGGCCGGCGATCTGCCCGTGGCGCTGTACAGTTCCAGTCCGGATTTTGCCCTTGACGGCTATCGTTTAAAAGCTGCCCGGTATCTCGAAAAGCCCGTCAAGGCGGAAGATGTCCGCGAGCTTTTGACGTTTCTGCGCAAAACGATGCAGAAACGCCCCGTTCTCTATATCGGCAGGGACGAAACCGTCCCGCTCGCCGAAATCGTCTATCTCGAGCAGCAGAGCCATAAAATCCGGATCTGTCTCAGCAACGGTCAATCGAAGTTTTTTTACGGCCGGCTCGACAGCCTCGAGCCGCTCGGTTCCGCCTTTGTGCGCTGTCACAAGAGTTTCCTCGTCAATCTCGACCATGTCATCGCCATTGACAAAGAGCTTTCCGTATTCCGGATGCGCAACGGCGACATGGCTTACATCCGCAAAGGTTCGCTTCCTTCCATGAAACGGCGCTACGAAAACCGCCTGATCGAACGTGTGAGGTTTGACTTATGACCGCTGCCATGAAAAAATATCTGACGCCGGGACGCGTCCTTGCGGCATTTGCCGCCCTGTGCGTCATTTTCGCGCTCCTGTTTGCCCTGCCGTACAGTCTCCGGGCATTTCCGGGGAGCGCCCGGGATCTGCAGAAAATCCGCGCGGTGACCGCTTCGGTAAACGGCACGGAGGAAACCGTAACTTTGCCGTATACGTTTACGGATCTTCCCGCGGGGACGCCCGTGACGCTCTCCTTTACCGTTGACACGGAGCTCGCCCAGTCCCTGCTCGTCAAATCCGTTTATGCGCCGCTCACGGTTACCTGCAACGGCGAAACGGTCCGCCGCTACGGCGAAACGGGAACGTATCCGCCGTTTTTTACCGATCCGCCCTCCAGTGTCATGATCCAAAGTCTCCCGGCAAACGGCGGGACGAGCCATGTCACCGTCACGTATGAGTTTCCCGAGACGCGTGCGTCGCTTCCCGTCGCTCCGTTTTCCGTCAGCAATACGTCCGGCATCTACCGCTACGAATTCGGCTGGCTCATGGTCTGTTTTCTCCTCGCGGCACTCATTGCGATTACCGGTTTCCTGCTGATTCTCTTTTCCGCCTTTGTCTATAACATGGATAATGCGCGGTCCCTGCTCTTCTCGCTCGGCCTCTTTTTCCTCTCTACCGGTCTCTGGGGCGTCGGCGAGAATGACTTTTCCGTTTTCCTCATCCAGAATCCGACCGTCCTGCACATGTTCGCGTTTGCGGGGCTCTTTTTCCTCCCTGTTCCGCTGGTCGCCTTTGCCCTGCACACGGTCAATTTCCGTCATCCGAAGCCGTTAGCCTTCCTGATGTACGTGACAGCTTTGGCAGCGACGGCGGCGTTTTCCCTGCAGCTTGCCGGACTCGTCATGCTGTCGGAAAGCCTGTTTTTCTTCCATATGATCCATCCCGTATCGTTCGCACTTCTGACGCTGTCGCTTCTCTATGAAGCGCTCATCCGAAACAACCAGCATGCCAAATGGATGCTGCTTCCGATCGCGGAACTGCTGGGATTTGTCGTGTTAGAGCTCGTGAACTATTACGGTCCCCGTTTTATGCCGTTTTCGCTGCCGTTTCTCATCGGCTCGTTCGTTTTCCTGTTGATGATGCTCATTCTGACGAGCGCCGTCATCCGCCAGGATATGCAGCTCAAAGATTTCTACGAAAAAGAAGCACATGAAAAGGACCTCATGGAACTCCGTCTCGCGGGCGAAAAGAAGCGTCATGATATGATCGCCAAGGAAGAACGCCGTCTCTCGGTCATCCGCCATGATATCCGTCACCATGTCTCCCTGATGTCTTCGCTTCTCGAAGCCGGGGACGTGGACCGCGTGCGCAGTTACCTCGCCGAGCTTTCCGATGTCGTCAAAGCCGGCAAACCGGTCCGTTACTGTCAAAATATGGCCGTGAGCGCCGTAACGGAGCATTATGCCGCTCTCGCCAAAGACGCCGGTATTGACATCGGCATCGACATCGAAGTGCCCGAACACGCGGGAAGCCTCACGGATACCGAGCTCGCTTCTGTTTTCGGCAACCTGCTCGAAAACGCCGTCGAAGCCTGCCGCCGCAAAGTCATTGCGTCGAAAGTTTCACGCGGCTCGATCCGCCTGAAATCTCGCGTCATCGACCGGAGGCTCATCATCATCATGGACAATTCCCTGTTTGAGCAGCCCCGGAAAAAGGGCACGGCGTTCCTCTCGTCCAAGCGCGACGGATTAACGGCCGGTATCGGACTCTCCTCCGTCACAGCTATCGCGAAAGCGCATGACGGCAGTGCGGATTTTGAGGCTGACGGGGATGTGTTCCGTTCCTCGGTTATCTTGAAATTTTAAAATTTGACGCGAAAAAAGGCCGCCCCGGTCAATCGGGACGGCCTTTCTTATGCGGCTGCGTCATTTGTTGTCATCTTGTGTCAACACGCACGAAACCGGCGTCTCCCGGCGTTCGGCGCTGTGCTGACCTTCAAAGAGCGCCTGACTGATGCGGCGCGAGAGTTCCTCCTCCTCGGCCGCAGCGGAAAAGATGACCTGTTTCTCCGCGGGCATCTCCTCGCCCTCAAGCGGCGTAATCGCGAGCTGCAGACGGTGACTGCCGTCGCGGCGAAACGAATAGTTTCCGCGCGCCTCCAGCCACTCCGTGATCATCGCGACATTCTGCGCCGAAGTGCCGCTGCGGTAAGCCTGATAGGCTTTGACGGCGGTTTTTGCGGCCGCGTTTTTCTCCGCAAAGACACCGAGAAGTGAAAATTCGCTGCGCCCTTCCTCCGTGACGAGTTTCGTGACAACATACTGCATTGACGGTCAATCCTTTCCTATTTAATGCTACGATCCTGCAAATCTCCGAAACATCCACAATTCGCGGCTTCGATACACTCGGACAAGCAAAAGACGAAACCGCCGTATCATGCCCCGCGCCTGCACCTTGATCGGAATCCGGATACGAAAAAAGCTCCTGTCAACGACAGGAGCTGATCTTTCAAAATGGTGACCCAGGAGGGACTCGAACCCCCGACCCTTTGATTCGTAGTCAAATACTCTAATCCAGCTGAGCTACTGGGCCATGATGAAGTGCTTTCGCAATCAACGTATATTATATTAACACTGACTTTTTCGTTTGTCAAGCTTTTGACGGGGAAAAATCAGAAAAACCTGCAAGGTGGTGGGCAGGGATGGATTCGAACCATCGTAATCCGAAGATGACAGATTTACA
>CACXCC010000130.1 GCA_902766015.1 uncultured Veillonellaceae bacterium | reverse complement strand
TTTTTCGTATGTCAGCCTTAACTTAACGGCTCTTAGTCAAGGTTGGATGAAAATTTTTCATATCCTATCCTTAACTAAATGACATTGACCTGAACGGTTCTCTCTTTTTTATGTACAATTTGACATTGGGGACAAAACTCAGTGTTTTGCCGCCGCTTCCACTTCTTCGCGGGTCACTTTGCCGTCGCGAACGAGCTCATCAACCCAGCTTTCATGATGATGCAGGGCATATGCGGCTTTGACCGTGCCGTCCTTCATACCGTGAACGGAATCCGGATTGACGACAAAGGCCAGATATGCATGGCCGAGAGCTGCCGCAAAGCCGACGCCGGCTGCGATACTGTGAATCGGAATCGCCCACGTACGCAGAACCGGGCTCCAGTCCACACCGAACCAGAGAATGACACCCGTAACCGCGAGGACAACCCACAGAGCCGCCTGCAGGAGAATGTTCATTTTCTCACCGCCGTTATAGAAGCCCTGTTTCGGCAGATCCGGCTGACCGCCGATGAGTTCCGGCGGGAATTTCTTCTGGAACTCGATATCTTCCTTCGTGAAATGCGTCGCTTCCGTAATGAGGCGTTTATAGCCGTTGCGGGCAATAAACAGGCCGATTACCGGCGTTGCGAGGTAAAGAACGCCGAATGCACGATGCAGAACCTGGAAGTAATACGGACCGACAGCACGGTAAAAATCACCGAACGAAGGGATATAAAGCGGCAGGGCAGTCAGAAAAAGCATGAAAAACGAAACGGCATTGAGCCAATGGCAGATGACAAAGCCTTTTCGATGGCGCTTAATGTACGACTTGTTGACAATCATGCCCATACTTACCGCTCCTCTCTGTCCTTATTGTTCTTCATACGGTCACCGCGGAATTTCAGGAGGGCACCCATACCGACGAGTCCGGCGATTGCAGCAACACCGGCAACCTGTCCGATCGGGCGGGCAACATCTTTCCACATGTCAATCGATACGGACGTTTTCGGATCAGCCGGCAGACCGAACGTCTCCGGTGCATCGGTCAAGACGTACATCATGTGCGTACCGCCGACGCCGTTTTTCTCAACGCCGTAAAGCTGCGCATTCGGATATTTTTCCTTCGCCATTTCGAGGCGTTCATACGCGAGTTTCTTCATCTCTTCGCGCGTACCGAAGAAGATCGCATCACCCGTGCACGTTTTCGAGCATGCCGGTTCCATACCTTCCTGGATACGGTCAAAGCAAAAGTCGCATTTGCGCGATTTATGGGAAATGCCGTCAATTTTCGGCACACCGAACGGGCAATTGCGTGCGCAGTGCGCGCAGCCGACGCACTGATCCTGATTGATGACAACAGCGCCGGAATCGAGTTTCGCGATCGCGTTTTCCGGGCATCCTTTTGCGCATGCCGGATCATCGCAGTGCATGCACTGGAATTTCAAAAAGTCCCACTGCAGTTGTCCGCTGTTGTCAATGCGTTCGTTCATACGGATCAGGTTCCACGTCGTCGGCGTCAAATCCGCATGCGACTGATACTGACCCTCAAACGGCGTGCTCATATCCGCCGGCAAATCGTGCCACTGCTTGCAGGCAACCATACAGGCTCTGCAGGCGGTGCATCGGGAAATATCGTGCAACATAGCCATTTCTTGTGACATAAGATTCTCTCCTTCCCACAAAAGGCCGGTTACCGGTCCTTACACATAACACTGCCGACTTTATGAAATCCGTGCTGTTCGCCCAGAATATCCAGCGGCATCGTCGTCCAATCGTTCAGGAAGATCGCTTCTTCGCCTTCCTGCGTATACGTCTTCAAATAAGCATGGCATTTTTCGCATCCGTCAAGACGAATGCGGTTATCGTCCTCCGGCTCAAGGATTTCGATCGTTTTCAGGTCATCGTTCCCGCAGTAAACGCATCCGAGTCGGCGATAGCGCCATTCCGTATGGCAGCCGTCACAAACAAGGAAACGTGCGCGTCCTTCCATTTCTTTACGCAGATGTGCGAGAACGGGCTGACGTCCGCAAACGGGGCAGTAATTGCGTTTCCAGACCTTTTCGGTATACAGCGTATGCTGTTTCCACTCGTCAGGAACCAAACCGTCAATGACAGCCCAGCCGACGACCGAGAGGAATACGGCAGATACGCCTTCCGGCAAATCCGTCAGCGGTTTTTGCTGAAGCAGATCACGGAAAAAGGCAGGTTTTGACGCGTCATCGAGCGACGTGAACCAAGCCTTTGCCGCTTCGGCAACCGTTTTGACACCGGAAGCAAGATCTTCGTTTGTCAAATCGGCGAGAACGCCCGCAAAGGCGTCGGCCGCGGATTTTGACGCCAAATCCAGATACTTCGGCTGCTGCAGCAGCGGAACACCGTCCTTGAGGACTTCGGCACATGCCGTAACTTCCGGGAAAAATGACTCCGTTTTGACATTTGCTTTGACCGCGCGGCCGACGGCGGCGTGGAGAGCCGCCGTTTCGGCCAGATATTCGCGATCACGGACAAACGTTTCAAGGAGGTTTGTCTTGTTTTGATTCGTCATCGATACCTCCGTCAAACTTTCTTAACATTGACGAGGCATGCCTTGAATTCCTGTTCCTGTGCGTTCGGGTCGAGCGCGTCAATCGTCAGATAGTTCCCGGACGGACCTTTCGAAAGGCCTTTGAAGCCCCAGTTGTACGGTATCCAGACCATGTGCGTTTCTTTACCGTTGATCATGAGCGGCTTGATACGTTTCGTAACCATGGCTTTGACTTCGATTTCGCTGCGTACCGTGCTGACTTTGACTTTGTCGCCCGGCTTGATACCGAGCTGGCCCGCAAGCTCTTCACTGATTTCGATGAACGGCTCTTTGACGAGTTCGTTCAGCCACGTAACGTTACGCGTAATCGTACCGGAGCACCAATGTTCCGTGAGACTCGAACTCGTCAGGACGTACGGATATTCGTCCGGCGTACCGATACGCTGACGTTCCGGCATACGCGGATAGATAACGCACGGATTATACTGAGCGCGTTCGTTATTGTGCATCGAGTTCTTCGTCGGGCTTTCAACCGGTTCGTAGAATTCCGGAATCGGACCGTCAACCGGGCAGCTCGAAGAGTCGCGCGTTACGCCGTTGACTTTATCCTGATACGGAGCTGCGAAGAGTCGACCGACGCCTTCGCCGTTCATACGGAACGGTTTCTGACCGTCCGGCGTATCCGGGCCGGCTTTACGGTTGCCGACGTCAGGAACGTCATAACCGTCCCATTCACCTTTCGCCGCATCCCACCAAACGATCTTTTCGTCCGGATTGAGCGGCTGACCGTTTTCGTCGCACGAAGCGCGGTTGTAAAGCAGATGAATGTTATCCGGCCACGTCCAGCCGTATTCCGGGAAAATACCGAGATCGCCGTCGTCTTTCTGGCCGCGGCGTTTTGCGAGGTTTTCACCGCCTGCATAAACACCGGCATAAATCCACATACCGGAGTTCGTCGTGCCGTCATCGCGGATTTCACGGATACCTTTGAGGAGTTCGCCCGTCTTGAGGTCATAACCGTTGACTTCTTTGAGGAGCTCGGCAACGATGTCATCCGAGTAATTCCACTGCAGATTCTTGACCGGAGCATCTTTCGGATCCGCGGAATCGGCATAGAGTTCGCGGATGCGTTTCCAGAGCATGTCACAGATCTCATAGTCCGGCTTGGAATCGCCGAGCGGATCCGGACCTTTCATTCTCCACTGAATAAGGCGCATGGAGTTCGTCATCGTGCCTTCGCGTTCGAGGTAGGAGCAAGCCGGCAGGAAAATGACTTCCGTGTTAATTTTCTTCGGATCATCGCCCGGGCGGTTCCAGAACTCAGCCGTTTCGTTGATGAAAACGTCCTGCGAAATCAAGGTGTCGATATTGGCGAGACCGTCATGAACCATACCTGCGTTTGCGTTCGAAACGTGCGGATTCTGACCCGTGACGTAAATGCACTTAACCGAACCGCGGATTGCGTCTTCGAAGAGACCGTAAATCGAGAAATTGTGATGGCTGTTGCGGATCGGCAGATAATCATAAGCAAAATCGTTCTCCGCCGTAGCGTGATCGCCGTACCAGGATTTGAGCGTATTCTTGAGGAACTTCGCACGGAACGTACCGAATGCATCCGTCCAGGCCGCAAGATTCGGCTGTTTTTCCGTCGGGCTGTTCAGATAACCCGGCAGCTGGTTAAACTCGATCGCAAAGTCCGTCGAAGCCTGGACGTTCGGCTGTCCGCGCATGGCGTCGATGCCGCATCCCGGACGTCCGACATTGCCCATGAGAAGCTGCAGGATCGTGTAGCAGCGAATGTTCTGTACACCGACTGTATGCTGCGTCATGCCGAGTGCATACATGAAAATCGTGTGTTTGGAGTTCGCGAAAAGCTCGGCAGCTTTGACGATTTCGTCAGCCGGAATACCCGTGATTTCGGAAACTTTCTCCGGCGTATAACGGGAATAATGTTCACGCAGACGGCTCAGAACCGTGTTCGGTGCGAACAGGTCGTCGGCTTTCTGCGGTTTTCCGTCAGGTCCGAGATCATATTTCCAGGACTCGCGGTTGTAGGAACGCGTTTCCGGATTGTAGCCGGAGAATAAACCGTCTTCGAACGAGAAATCCGGACGAAGCAGGTAAGCGGCGTTCGTATGGAGACGCAGATACTTTTCGTTGAATTTCTTATTTTCGATGACATAGCTGATGATCGAGCCGAGGAACGCGATATCCGTGCCCGGACGGATCTGCAGGAACTTGTCGGCGATCTTCGACGTACGCGTAAAGCGCATATCGACATGGACGATCTTCGCGCCGCGGTTCTTGGCTTTCATAACGTTCTTGAGGCCCATCGGATGACATTCGGCGATGTTCGAGCCTTCGATCCAGAGCAGGTCGGCGTTTTTGATATCCATCCACGGATTCGTCATAGCGCCGCGTCCGAATGCCGCGCCCATTGCCGGCGGCGTCGTTGCATGGCAGACACGCGTCTGGTTATCCGTAAAGACTGCACCGAGTGCACGCGTCATCTTAATGAGCTGCCAGCATTCCTCGTTGTTGACCTGAGAGCCGCCGACGAAGCCGATGGCGTCCGTACGATGGACATGGACGTTCTGACCGTCAATCTCCTCGTACTCTTTCCAGTTTTCGTCACGCGCTTTCTTAAAGGCGTGGGCAGCTTTGTCAATGGCTTCTTCCCAGGAAATTTCTTCCCAATGATCGCTTCCCGGTGCGCGATACTGCGGTTTCGTAACGCGTTCTTTAGACGCCGGGATCTGCGCGTAACCGAGGCCTTTCGGGCAAAGCGAACCGCGGTTGATCGGACTGTCAACGGCACCTTCGAGCTGAATCAGTTTGCCGTCTTTGACATAACCGATGACGCCGCAGCCGCATGCGCAGAAATGACACGTCGAAGTGAATTCTTTCGCGCCGTTCAGCTTAAAGCCTTCGGCAGCAGCTTCGACTTTGACCGGCTGGAGTCCCATTTCGCCTAAAGCCAGGCCGATGGCACTGAGACCGGTGACTTTCAGAAAATCACGTCTGCTTAAATTCATGACATCTCCTCCATTCACTTACACAAAAACATATAATATTATAATAATTCTCAATTATCAAACTATAAATGTGTTTTGCCGCGACGTCATCCTTCGACGGTCACGCGCTGCGGATTCGTGTAAACACAGAAACTCCCGGGAGCCATGCGGGCGACAAGCGTAATGCCGAGTTTTTTTGCGATCTGCAGCGAAAGCGTCGTCGGCACGGACTTCGCGACAACCGTTGACAATCCCATACGTCCGATTTTCATCATCATCTCGGAAGAGCAGCGGCCGCTGAAAATAATGACCTTGTTTTCGAGATCGATCTGATTCGTCAGCATCCAGCCGTAGAGTTTGTCAAAGACATTATGACGACCGATATCCTCGCGGAAAATCAGGATCCTGCGCTCGTTCTGATCCCAGATAATGCCGCTGTGGACGCCGTTCGTCTTCTCATGCGTCGCGGCGAGATTCCCGAGCAGATGATCCGCACAGGCGAGAATATCTTTCGCCCGGAACGGCACGGTCGGGATACGCGGGGCAATCGCGGCATCATCACAGGCAAGCAGCTGTTTGACACCGAAATAACGCGGATTATTCCCGGCGCTTTTCGCCCACGTCTGCGTTTCCGGCGTCGTCACGACATCGGCTCTTGCCCCGTTCTCCGACAAGTCAAGCGAGACAATATCCGCAAAGTTGCGGATTTTTGCGCGTTGGGCAAGTATTCCGACAACGAGGTCCTCATGATCGCCCGGCGAACAATACGACGTACAAAGATGTTCTCCGTTCAGGAAAATATCCATGAACGTCTCCATACTCGTAAACTTGTGATCATCCACGAATGCATTTTGATCGGCCTGATACCGAATCAGCGGATAATCGATCAGTTCGCTGTCACGCGCCTGCACATTCCCCATCCTATCATCTCCAGTCTCCGAAAAGCCCTATTATGACCTTAGCATACGGTTTTCATAGGCAATAAGTATTAAGTAATCTTTTACTCGTCTCTTTGTATTATACCAAGGTTTTCGGAGAATATCTGTGACAAGAGTTCCACAATTTTTACCGTAATTTTTTCGCTACTTTAAACCTATGCGTCAGATATAAAAAAGCTCCGTCATCCCGAAGGATAACGGAGCCGAAATGCAGATTGACGTCAACGCGATAAGAGAAAAACCGTACCGAGAATCATCGCGACGCCGACCGCGTCAATGATGCCGAACGAAACGCCGAGAAACGCGACGGAAAGAATAATCGCGGTAAGCGGCTCGGCGGAACCGAGGATGCCGGTCTCACTCGGTTTCAGGTAAGCGAGACTGCCGAGATAACAGCCAAACGCAACGACTGTACCGAAGAAAATAATGAACGCATACGCCAGCCCCGCCTGCAGATTCCAGATGCCGGAAAACGCCCACGGCGGCGCAAACGGCAGGAACGCGACACCGCCGATAAACATGCCCCATCCGACGACGAGAGGCGCACGCCACTCTCGGATGAGATTGCGGGGCTTTACGGTATAATAGGCGGCGGCAAATGCCGATCCGAGCCCCCAAAGCACGGCCGGCAAAGGGATGACCAGCGACGTCAAACTGCCGTGCGTGACGAGCAAAAACGTGCCGCCGACCGCGAGGATGACGCAGAGAATCTCCACGGGACGCAGTCTTTCGTGCCGGATGAGTACGCTCCAGGCAATCAGGACAACCGGCATTAAATACTGAAGGACCGTTGCTGCGGCCGCATTGCCCGCTCGGATACTCGCAAAATACGTATACTGCACGGCAAGCAGTCCGACAACGCCGAACAAAATGAGATCTTTCGCGCGTGTCTTGTCCTTCCAGATCGAAAAAATATCGCCGTGATGACCTGCCGCGTCAATGATAAGCAGGATCATACCCGCCAGCAGCATGCGCGTGTCAACGAGCCAACCCGTGTCAAACTGACAATTTTGCAGGATAAACTGCCCCGACGCGCCCGATGCGCCCCACATCGACGCGCCGAGCAGCGCGAGCAGGATTCCTTTCCCCCGGCTGTTCTGTTCCATATTTATACCTGACTTTCCTATCGAATTCCTATATTCTATTCTGCCGTAAAACGGAGAAATGTCAAGCCGTAAACCGGCAGTACGATTCTTGACAGCGTGCTTTTCCGCGTGCTAGCATGCAATTAACGAAAGAAGGTGCATACCGAATGAACGTGAAACTTGCCCTGATCCAAATGGAAAGCCGGCCGCAGGATCCCGACGTCAATTTCCGTCGGGCTGAGGAACTCATTACCGCCTGTGCAGAGCGGGAAAAACCGGATATCATCGTTCTCCCCGAGATGTGGAACACGGGATTTTGCCCGCAGGAAGGATTATTTCCGCTCGCCGACGCCGAAGGCGTACAGACAAAAGTCCTAATGAGCCGTCTGGCACGCACATTTGACGTCAATATCGCGGCGGGGTCCGTCACGGAGCGCCGCGGCGATAAACTCTACAACACCGCATACTCGTTTGACCGTACGGGTGCATGTGTCAGCCGATATGACAAAATCCACCTCTTTACACCGGCGCACGAAGATAAATTCGTCACGGGCGGCAATCATACGACGGTTTTTGACCTCGCGGGACTGCGCTGCGGCGCGGCAATCTGCTACGATGTGCGCTTCCCCGAACTCATCCGCACGCTTGCGCTGCAGTCGATCGATCTCCTGATCCTCCCCGCCCAATGGCCGCGCAAACGCCGTGATCATTGGCTGACGCTCACGAAAGCGCGCGCGATCGAAAACCAAATCTTCGTCTGCGCCCTCAACGGACGCGGCAATTCCCGTCTCTATGACCCGTGGGGACGCGAACTCCTGACATTCGGCGAAGACGAAGCAACGCAGTGCGCCGTCATTGACACGAACGTCTTGCAGGAAATCCGCACGACGATCAACGTTTACCGTGACCGCCGCCCGGAACTCTACCATATAACAACAAAGGAAACGCCGTAAATTCCCCGGTGCTATCGTTTTTTGGTGTCAGCCCTTTTCTTTTGTCTTTACTGTCATTGTAGCCGCCGTCAATATAAATAGCAAATAGCTATTTTGTATTCTCTAACATAATTTGAAGTAATATCCATCTCATGTTATAGTAAAAAAAACGGTAAAAAAGAAGGATCCCGATGATCGAAACGAGACTTTTACAGTATTTCCTGGCCATTGCCCGCGAACAAGGCATCACACGGGCCGCAGAAAGCCTGCACGTATCCCAGCCGACCCTTTCACGTCAAATGAAAGAACTCGAAGACACGCTCGGCGTGCAGCTCTTCGTGCGCGGACGCAAACAGACGACGCTGACCGAAGAAGGGCGGTATTTCCGTGCCCGTGCACAGGAAATTGTAAGCCTGATGGATAAAACCGAAAGCACACTAAAAGCCGATCGCAATATCGTAGCCGGCGATATTGTGATCGGCTGCGGCGAAACGCCGATTATGGCCTATCTGACGGAACTCTTCGCCGGGATTCACGAAGAGTTCCCCGATGTACATCTGCAGACATTCAGCGGTGATGCCGATGCCGTCATGGAGCGCCTCGACAAAGGACTTGTCGACCTCGGACTCCTGCTCGGCCCGATCCGCGCGGAAAAGTACGATTACCTCGATCTCCCGTGGCAGGATGAATTCGGCCTGCTCATGCCGAAGGATCATCCGCTGACGTCAAAATCGACGGTCACACTGCAGGATATGCAGGAATATCCCGTTTCCCTTCCCCGCCAGTTGGCGGAAGGGCATGAACTTCTCGGGGCCCGGGTGCAGGACATCAAACCGCGAACGGTGATTTCGTCCTATAATCTGCTCTACAACGCAACATTCCTTGTCGAACAGGGTGTCTGCCTCGCCTTTGCCCTCGACCGTTTAGCGGACGTAAGCGGCAAACGTAATCTTACGTTCCGCCCGTTTGAACCGGCGATCACCGTTCCCGCGGTAATCGTCACGAAAAAATATCAGACCTTTTCCCCGACTGTCAAACTGTTTCTCGATCGACTGCAAGAACGCATTGCTGCAAACCTGCCCCGCGCATAAAACCGTCACCCGATTTACTTGCGGTGAACCTCGTGAACCTTCGGCAAAAACATTGAAACAAGTGCTGCGCAGACAGCGAGGACGGCGATCACAAGAAAGAGACGATGAAACGTCAGGGATAGTGCCGACTCAAGGGAAGTCCCCCGCGGGCAGCTATTGATACTGACATTGACAAACGTACCGATCGCCGCAATCCCGAGCGTCTGGCCGATCGAACGCGTCAGTGCCCCCGTTCCGACGGCTGCGCCGCGTTTTTCATACGGTACAGCGTCCTGAATCATGAACATAAGCAGCGTCAATACGCCCGAAAAACCGAACCCGAAGAAAAAGTCAATCGTTACGGCAGTCAAGTACGATCGATCGCCCCATACAGCAAGTGCCGCGGCCGTTGCGGCAATAATAAAGCAGGAAAAAACCACGGCGCGCCGCAGCCCGAGGAAAAACAGCACCCGTTCCATCGAAAACGAACTGAGCATCCACGCAAACGACATCGACGCGAGCGCGAGTCCCGAAAGCGTCGCATCGACATGATGAACCTGCTGCAGCCATGACGGAATATAAACATTCAGTGCAATGAGTGTCACGGAAATGAGCAGCGTGACCGTCAAATTGAGCAGCATGGGACGTGTCAAAATATCCGGCGGAATGACCGGTTCCGCCGCTTTTTCCTCGACGCGCCGAAATGCCGCGCCCGCAAGGATCGCCGCACCGACCGCGTAAAGTGCCGTTCCCTGTTCGATTCCGGCCATGCATGCATAAAGAAGTGCCCCGACGGCAAGCGTCAACAAAAATGCACCGGCGTAATCGATAACCGGCTTCTTTTTGAGCCGCGATTCCTTCAAATAACGTTCAAATGCCGCGAGACAGATCAGGCAAAAGGGCACATTGACAAAAAATACCCAGTGCCAATTCAAAAAGTCGATAAACAGTCCGCCGAGAACCGGCCCGACAAGTCCCGCTACGCCCCAAGTGGTACTGATTCCTCCCTGCACGATCGCGCGTTCTTTGAGCGTATACAGATCACCGACAATCGTCGGCGTCACCGTAAAAATCGACCCCGTCCCGAGGCCCTGAACCGCGCGCCAAAAAACGAGTGACGTCATCGACCCCGACAGTCCGCAGCCGAGACTGCCGAACATAAAAATCAAAATCCCGATCGTCAGGATCTTCCGCCGCCCGTAAAGATCGGCGAGTTTACCGTAAAGCGGCGTTGACACGGCGCTGAAAAAGAGATACATCGAAAAAATCCAGCTGGACATGCTCATGTCCCCCAGATCCGCAACGATTGTCGGCGTCGCCGTCGCAAGCACCGTGACGTCAAACGCCGCCAAAAACGTCGCGATCATAATAGCCGCCGCTATCGTTTGTTTCTGCCTCTCCATCGAACTCCCCCCTGACGTCAATTGCTGTCATTATTTTACCACAGACCGCTGACCATCGTCATCAGCAAACATCGTTAACACTTTCATGTATACCTTGACAATTTTATCATAGAAGGTATACAATAAATACATTCCATAAAAACAAACATCTGTGCAGTCCGGCATATGACACACGGTCGTGTCAAGCTGGCCGCTTGCATCGGCAGGCAGTCTCGTAACGAGGCTGCCTTTTGTGTTTATATAAGGAGGGATTTATCATGAAGAAGAAAGCCGGTCTCATTTTGGCGGTGCTGGTATTGTTCGCGATTCTGGCCATTCCGACACCGCCCGAGCTTTCGACGGCGGGACATCGCATGCTGGGTATCCTCGTCTTTTCCGTCATCATTTGGATGACCGAGGCCGTATCGTACCCGGTTTCATCCGGCATCATCATTTCACTTATGGCATTCCTGCTCGGAACGGCACCGTCGCTCAAAGATCCGTCCAAGATCATGGGAACTTCGGCAGGACTCAAAACGGCGCTTACCGGATTCTCGTCAACGGCGCTTGCTCTCGTCGCCGCGGCCATGTTTATTGCGGCCGCGATGATGAAAACGGGACTGGATAAGCGCATCGCACTCTTTGTCCTGTCAAAAATCGGCGCGAAGACAAACCGCGTCCTCGCCGGTGTCATTTTTACGGGTTTTGTCCTGAGCTTCTTCGTCCCGAGCACAACGGCACGTGTCAGTTGCTTAGTCCCGATTGTCATGGGCATCATCGCCGTTTTCGGCGTACAGAAAAAGAGCCGTTTCGCCGCGATCATGCTCATTGCCGTCGCTCAGGCCGACAGTATTTGGAACGTCGGTATCAAAACGGCAGCCGCGCAGAACATGGTTGCTCTCGGATTTATCGAGAAACAGCTCGGTACAACGATCAGCTGGCTGGACTGGTTTATCGCCGCCGCTCCGTTTGCGGTCATCATGAGCGTTCTCCTCTACTATATCCTGCTCAAACTCATGCCGCCGGAAACAAAAGAAATCGAAGGCGGGCAGGCCATGATCGAAAAGGAATATGCGGCGCTCGGCCCGATGCACGGCAGCGAAAAGAAACTCATGATTCTCTCGGTCATCCTGCTCTTCTTCTGGGTAACGGAGAAAAAACTCCATCCGTTTGACACGTCATCGACGACGATTGTTGCCATCACACTCATGATGCTTCCGGGTATCGGCATTATGACATGGAAAGAAGCCCAGCAGCGTATCAGTTGGGGCACGCTCATGTTGTTCGGCGTCGGCATCAGTCTCGGTTCCGCGATCCTTTCGACCGGAGCAGGCAGTTGGATTGCCCATGAAATCGTCGGTGCCTTCGGCCTTTACAACCAGACGGCGGTTTTCATCCTCGGCGTGCTCGCGCTCTTCCTCATCGTCATCCATCTCGGATTCGCGAGCGCAACGGCGCTGTCCTCTGCCATGATCCCGATTTGCATTTCCGTTTTGCAGGGCGCGGCCGAGCAGTCCCCGCTCAACATTGTCGGCATGGTCATGATTCTCCAGTACACGATCTGCTTCGGTTTCATCCTGCCGGTCAATGCGCCGCAGAACATGATCGCTTACAGTACGGAAACATTTGAGGTCAATGACTTTATCAAAACCGGTATCCCGCTGACTATTGCGGCATATCTCGTCATTTTACTCCTCGCAAACACGTACTGGAAATGGCTCGGACTTGTCCTTTAAAATCTCACACGCATACAAAAAGCCGCAGGCATCGATTGCCCGCGGCTTGTCTCGTATATCCGAAACTCAACGCTCCGTCTTGCGGAGCAGGTCTTCCCATTCTTTGATAATACTGCGATCGGCGAAATAGTCGATGCGCATCGCTTTTTCGACGCGTGCGAGCGTCGCATTCGTCGTTTCGCGCGCCTTGGCCGTACCGTCGACGAGGATATCGTAAACCGTGTCAATATCCTGCTCCCATTTCTGACGCTCCGCGCGGATCGGCGCGAGGATGCTTTCGAGAACCTGGAACAGGAATTTTTTGCACGTGCCGTCACCGAGGCCGCCGCGTTTGTAGTGCTCCTTCATCTCGTCGAGGTTCGCATACTCCGGCAGGAATTCCTTGAAATGATCATCGGTGCTGAACGCATCAAGATACGTGAAGACGACATTGCCTTCGAGATGGCCCGGATCGGTAATACGCAGATGCAAGGGATCCGTGAACATCTTGCCGTTGATCTGTTTTTTGACCGTCTTCGGCGAATCGGAGAGATAGATGCAGTTGCCGAGCGACTTACTCATCTTGGCTTTGCCGTCAACGCCCGGGAGGCGGCGCTGCGTCTCGTTTTCCGGGATCAAGGCTTTCGGCAGGACGAGCGTATCGCCGTAAATGCGGTTGAAACGCTCGACGATCTCGCGCGACTGTTCGAGCATCGGGAGCTGGTCTTCGCCGACCGGGACAACGTTCGCGTCAAACGCCGTAATATCCGCCGTCTGCGAAACCGGATACGTGAAGAATCCGGCCGGAACGCCCTCATCCTCAAACCCGCGCAGCTGAATCTCGGCTTTGACGGTCGGGTTGCGCGCGAGTCGTGCCGTCGTGACAAGATTCATATAATAGAACGTCAACGCGTGCAGGGCCGGCAGTGCCGACTGAACGCAGATCGTCGTTTTCGCCGGATCGAGGCCGACGGAGAGATAGTCCAGCACGACATTGACAATGTTGTCGCGGATCTTGCGCGGATTGTCTGCGTTATCCGTCAGTGCCTGGTCATCGGCGATCATAATGAAGACTTTATCGAATTTGCCCGAATTCTGCAACTCGACGCGGCGTTTCAGCGAGCCGACATAATG
>CACXCC010000129.1 GCA_902766015.1 uncultured Veillonellaceae bacterium | reverse complement strand
CAGGGTGGCGGATGTTGACACGGGGAGCTCGCGCTGCATGCGGTTGAGGACTTCGCCGTGTTTGCCGACCTGGCGGCGCAGTCCGTGGGCGTCAATGATGAGCAGGAGGAACGTCCCCATGGCGACGGCGAAAAGCGGTGTGTCAAATCCTTCGGTGAAGCCCGCGAGGAATGTCACGGTTGACATGACACTCGTGTGGATGCTCGGAAAGCCTCCGTAAGCAACAATGTCACGGATTTGCGGCCGCCCGCGCCGTATCCACGCGAGCAGGAATTTTGTCCCTCCGGCTGCCAACCACCCGGCAAACGGCGCCAGTATGTATTTCATTTGCACTCGTCCTTCCCGTTTTTTCGTATTATACCACGACTCCGCGGGATGGCAAAATCCCCGCGATCCAAAAGGACTGCGGGGATTTTGCCGATAATAAAGGATTCGGATTGTATGGTTGTATGCTGAAATTAAAGTCCGGCTTCTTTGCGCAGGACGTCGGCTTTGTCCGTGCGTTCCCACGGGAGGTCGATGTCGGTGCGGCCGAAGTGGCCGTAGGCTGCCGTTTGACGATAGATCGGGCGGCGGAGATCGAGCATGCGGATGATGCCGGCCGGGCGAAGGTCAAAGTGTTTTTCGACGAGGGCTTCGATCGTTTCCTCGGGGACTTTGTGCGTGTCAAACGTGTCAACCATGATCGAAACCGGATGGGCTACGCCGATGGCGTACGCGAGCTGGATTTCGCAGCGGTCGGCGAGGCCGGCGGCAACGATGTTTTTCGCGACATAACGCGCGGCGTATGCGGCACTGCGGTCAACTTTCGTCGGATCTTTGCCGGAGAACGCGCCGCCGCCGTGACGGGCCCAGCCGCCGTACGTGTCAACGATGAGTTTGCGGCCCGTGAGACCCGAGTCGCCCTGCGGTCCGCCGATGACGAATTTGCCGGTCGGATTGACGAAATACTTCGTCTCCGGACGCAGAAGATCGGCCGGGATGACGACTTTGATGACTTTTTCGATCATATCTTTGCGGATCTGTTCGAGCGTGATATCCGGATCGTGCTGCGTCGAAATGACAACGGCGTCAACATAAGCCGGTTTGCCGTTTTCGTAAGCAACCGTGACCTGCGTTTTGCCGTCCGGACGGAGATAGGAAAGTTCGCCGTTTTTGCGGACCTCGGCGAGACGTCGCGCGAGTTTGTGCGCAAGGGCGATCGTGAGCGGCATGTATTCCGGCGTTTCGTTCGTCGCATAACCGAACATCATGCCCTGGTCGCCGGCGCCGACCGCGTCAGCCGCGTCCATTTCGCCTTCGCGCGCTTCGAGGGCCTGATTGACACCCTGCGCGATATCCGGGGACTGCTCATCGAGCGAGACGAGTACGCCGCAGGAATTCGCGTCAAACCCGTAAGCCGCATCCGTGTAGCCGATGTCCGCGATCGTACGGCGAATGATGCTCGAAATATCAACATATGCCGTCGTCGAGATTTCACCGACAACGTGCACCTGTCCCGTCGTGACGAGCGTTTCGCAGGCAACACGGCCCTGCGGATCCTGCGCGAGAATCGCGTCGAGAATGCTGTCGGAGATCTGATCGGCCACTTTATCCGGATGGCCCTCGGTTACGGATTCGGATGTAAACAACATTTTTCTTTTGCTCAAAATGATTCCTCCTGTGTGGATTGGTTTGTCGGTGTTTTGCGCAATAAAAAAGCTCTCACGAATGAGAGCGTCCGTTCACTCTCATCTTCTAGGCTTTGCCTAAAGGAATTGGCACCGTTTTGCTGCGCAAGGGTTGCCGCAGTTTCATCGGGCCGTTCCCTCCGCTGCTCTGGATGAGACTATTTGTCTGTCGCCTATTACTATAGACGATTATCTATGATATGTCAAGAATAAATGTGAATCTCGTTCAGCTTTTCTATCGAAGATCGGCGGCAGGGCGAAAAGCGGTCTTCCTTCCATGCGGACGGCTAAACGGAAAAAGAGTTCGCTTAATTTAGTCGCCTGAATCAAACCGCTTCACTTAAACAATTCAGGCTCCCGGCGAACTCTTTTTCCGTTCTTAACGCCTCTTCGCCGCAAAGTCAGTCAGACCGCTTTTCGCCCTGCCGCCTCACGCTTAACTTTACCGAGCCTTATGCCGCTGCGCTGCGTAGATTTTCTCCATCATGGCTGTGAAGATGTAGTCCTGTTGGTACGAGTCCCCGAGCTGTGAGGCGTCGAGGTAGATGACGCTGCCGCTTTGGATCCAGAGGCTGTTTTTCGCGCGTTTTTGGGCTTCTTTGACGGGAATGCCTTCGCCTTTGGCGACCGCACGCATAAGGGATTCGTTGTCGGGCGTGAGAATGATGACGTACGAACCGTGAAGTCCCGCGCCGTTTTTCCGGATCAGTTCGTCGTGGCCGACATTGGCTTTGACGCGAACCGTTTCCGGCAGAGCCTGACTGATGCCCTGTTCCGCCCGAACGTCAAAGAGCGCGTACTCCGTACGCGTTTCATTCCACCAGGCTTCGTATTCATCGAGGAAATGTTCCGGAGTCAGTCCGAAAGCCTGCGTAAAGGCTTCGTCCGCGGTTTTTCCGTCCCCGACGGCGCGGAAATAATCCGCGAGATGACGCAGGCGCTCCGGTTCGGGATAGCGGCTGACGAGGAAAATCGTCATGAGGTCGGCCGTCTGATACGTATAGTACGATTCGTCCATGAGCGATTTGCGCTCGTCATAGGTTGCCTGCATGAGCTGACGCGGACTGACGCTTCCTTCAACGACCGTCATCGCGTCAATTGTGTCATTGATCCATTTCTCGAGACTCCGCCCGCCGTTTTTTGACGCGACATAGGCGCCGACATAGTCCGCCGATCCCTCGCTGAGCCAATAAATCGAATTTTCATCCGTGTCACGTCCGCGGCTGAGTTCGTACTGCATTTGATGGAAGAGTTCGTGCGCCGTCGTCTGCATCCGCTCCGTTCGTCCCGTTGTCGCGGACGCGCCGCCGTTGATGACGGTCATTCGTTTGTTACCGCTCGACCAGCCGCCCGAAATCGCGGCGATTTCCGCGGCATCGGACTCGGAGAGCGAAAATTTATCCTGCAGGACGCTTTCGTAATCCGGTACGGTCGCGGCGACATAGAGTTTGACGTCACGATGGAGCGGCTCGCCGATTGCTTCCTCCATGAGCGGCGAAAACGTTTGGGCGGCCTTTACTGTGTCATCGTGCAGACTTTGACCGACGCCGCCTGCCGTGATGACACTGACATGACCCGTTCCCGTGCGCTCGATCGGCAAGATATCCTCGACTTCGTTCTTGACATCCTCAAAAAAATAACCGCAAAGGACGGCGAGGATGCCCGTGATTACGGCCAGCAGAAGAAAACCGGCTTTTTTCATCGGAATCCGCCCCCTTTGCGGTAGTTTCTTTCCTTATTTTAACTGCCAACGGCACGTCCGGCGCTCGAGCGTGTCGAGCAGACCGAAGAGTAAAAGTCCGAGCAGGCTCAGGACGATGATGCCCGCGTACATGTCAAGGTAGTTGACGCGAAGCCATGCGTCCATGATGAAGTACCCCATGCCGTACTGCGTGCCGAATGTCTCCGTGAAGAAGAGTACGGAAATCGCCGTCGCCATCGCAACGCGCACAGCCGTCAGGAATTTCGGCCACGAAGCCGGGAAAATGACATGATAAAAGAGCTGTCCGAACGAGGCGCCGAGCGTGTAGAGTGACGCGTACGTTTCGCGCGGGATCGTACGGACGCCGTCGCGTACGGCGATGATGACCTGGAACACGATAATGAGGAAGATCATGAGGATCTTCGAGAGTTCCCCGACCCCTGCGAGGAGCATGAGGATCGGGAGTAGCGCGATTTTCGGAATCGGATACGTCAGGTAAACGAGCGGGGATAACAGCCGGTCAAATCGGTCAAAATATCCCATGGCGAGCCCGATGGGATAGCCGATCCCGACGGCGAGCGCAAGTCCCGCCGCGATGCGCCAAAGACTGTAGACGCCGTGGATCACGATCGTTGACGCGAAAATATCGCCGAGCCGCACGAAGACTTTATCCGGTACGGGAATGATCGGGAGTTCGACAAGGAGCGCAATGATCCACCAAAGGACGAGGAGCGTTACGGCGCCCAAAAGATACGCGCGCAGAATGCGATGCTGTTTCATGCGTCCCCCACCTCCAGTTTGCGGAGTTTTTCGCGGACAGTGCGGCTCAGGCGGAACACATCGTCGCGTCCGCGATCGAGTCCCTGACATCCCCACGGATTGTCGATGATTTCTGCGATGCGTCCGGGTGCGGACTGCATGAGGGCGATTTGGTGACCGAGATAGAGCGCCTCCTCGACATAATGCGTAACGAGAACGGTCGTGACGCGGTGTTCGCGCCAAAGTCCGAGAAATACGTCCTGCATCGCCTCGCGCGTCAAGGCGTCAAGTGCCGAAAACGGTTCGTCCATGAGCAGAATGTCCGGCTGCAGGAGAAATGCGCGCGCGAGCGCCACACGCTGCTGCTGTCCGCCCGAAAGTTCGCGCGGATAGCGAAACAGCAGGTCTTTGAGTCCGAGCTGCTCGAGAAGCTTGACGTACATCGGCTGACGTTCGTGCATATCCTGATGACGCACACGGCAGCCGAGCAGGATATTGTCACGGACGTTTTTCCACGGCAGGAGGCCGTAGTTCTGCGGCATGAGTCCGATCGTCAGGTCATGCGGATTGACGTCACGACCGCCGATGTTGACCGTCCCCGACGCCGGTTTCATGAGACCCGCCATAACTTTTAAGAGCGTCGATTTGCCGCAGCCGGACGGTCCGATGAGCGCACAGACCGTTCCCTGCGGGACGGTCAGATTGACGTCACGAACCGCCGTAAACGGCGCAGACGGTTTCCCGTAATTGACGGTCACGCCTTTGAGTTCAATCGTATTGTTTTCCATCGTCATCGGTTACTTGATGAGGTCCGTGACGACAATATCTTTGTAGCTGTAGCCCTTCGTGATGAGCTGTTTGCCCGTCAGCCAATCCATGCAGCCTGCGAGGTCGGATTCGGCCGGCAGGAATGCTTCGTGGTATTGCGGCATTTTCAGGGCTTCTTTGGCGACCGGCGGGAAACCGCTCTTTTCGACGACGAAGTCAATGTACTCGGAACGATCCGTTTCGTTCAGGTATTTGACGGCGCGGTTATAGGCACGGTACATCGCGCGGATCGATTCTGCCTTGTCCTTGACGGCTTTGTCCGTAAAGACCATGACGCCCGGATTAATGCCGAGTTCGTCCGATCCCGTCACATATTGACAACCGTTGTAGACGGCGATACTTGCCATCGGTTCCGGGAGCGTTGCGGCGGCGAGTTTGCCGTTCTGGAGCATCTCGAGGCGCGTCGGGATCTGCGGAATGACGACTTTGTTGACGGATTCGCCCGTCATGTTGTTCTTCATGAGGATCTGATCGGCAACGTATTCGATGATCGTGTTGCGCGAAACGGCGACGTCTTTGCCCTGCAGGTCGGCAACTGCTTTGACGTTTTCGCCCTTGCCGGCGATGAGTTTGTAGCTGCCGTCTGTTGCCGACGTGATTTTGACGTCAAAGCCGCCCGATTTGGCAAACGCAGCCGCGAGCATGTCGGAAACGGCACCATCAAGGTTGCCGCTCTGCAGAGCGGAGTCGCGGTCCATGGCGCTCTTGAACGGTTTGATTTCGACGTCAAGTCCTTCATCGGCAAAGTAGCCTTTTTCCTGTGCGATGAGGAACGGCACGGAGTCCGTGTCCGGCATGACGCCGATCGTGATCGGCTGCAGATTTTTCTTGGCCGAATTTGACGCACTCGACGAAGACTGCTGACTGCCGCCGCAGCCGGCGAGGGCAAAAATGCACGCCATGACGGCGGCGATGAGCGTTACAATCCGTAATTTTTTCATTCCACTTCTCCTCTTTTCCTCTAAATGCTCCGCTGAACGTGACTATTACTCCGTAAGAGCGCGGCGGAGCAGGTACGCGCCCTCCTGAATATATCCGGCAACCCGGTCGATCGTATCCTTGTTTTCGGCGTACGTGTTCTCGAGCTGCTGTTTGACTTTTGACACATCCTGACGCATGGACTGAACGTTGTCGAGCTGGCGGTTGACTTCGCCGAGTGCGTTTTCGGCTTCCTTAATTGACTTGTCAACGGTTGCAGCTTCGTTTTTCGCCTGTTCGCCCTGCTTGGCGTATTCCTGCTGCGTCTGGCGGCGTTTATCGGCCTCGCCCGTGACTTTGTCGATGAGTTTGCCGACCGCTGACGTCGGTTCCTGATCTTTGAGCTGGTCCTGACGTCCCTCGATGCGCGAGTTTTCGTTCAGCAGAGCCTGTTTGCGCTGTTCGAGGTCGCGTTTCTGCTGTTCGAGATCGCGGCGCTGGCGCTCGAGGTCGCGCTCCTGCATATCGAGTTTATCCTGCTTTTGCTGGATTTCCTGCTGCTGATGCTGACGTTCGTTGGCGGCAAGTTCCGACTTGTCATGCTGATACCCCGCCGCGAAAAAGCCCGCAAGCAGCGCGAAAATAAAGCCGATGATGAGAATGACCGCATTGCGGCGCCGTTTGTTGCGGCGTCTGCGTTCTTCTTCCCGCGGGTCGGTGATCCCTTTTTCGCGCATTTCCTGCGGCGTCAGGGGCGGCAGTTCGCGCACGCCGGATTGACGTATTTGATGCGGCGGCTGCTGACGTCCGAGCCCCGTTTCGGGCGGCTCGTTGACGTCAACGGGATGCAGGTTCTGCGTGTCATCCATGTCATTTTGGCGTTGATTTGCATTTGCCTGACGCTGCTCGAACTGCTGTTGTTCCGCGGGACTCATGTAGCGTGTCTCATCGAGAGGCGTTTCAGGCCCGCGTTGTCTGTTGTTTTTATCCTGGTCCATGATGGTTCCGGTTACTTTCCTTCCTGTGCCTTTTCCTGTTCGCGCGCGGCCATGTAGCCGTGTTCTTTCCGCATCGTCTCGCAAAGGCGGCGGAAACTCCAAAGAATGTTAAACGGCGTCACAACGGCTTTGTACGGAATCGGCGGGATATTTGCGTCATGCATGGCTTTTAACACCGCGTCAAGGCGCTTGCGTGACAGATTTTGCATGACCATGACTTCATACGGGAACGAAAACTGTTCTTCCGGCAACGGCGTTTCCTTGAAACCGCGCACGCCGAGGAGCCAGCCGAGTTTATCTTTCCACGCGTTATCGGGGAGCAGTTTCGTGCGGATCCCGAGTTTTCGCAGAACTTCCTGCAGTGCCGTGCGTTTCGCGTCATCGTCAAAATGATAGAGCAGTACGAGTTCTTCGCGTTTCATTACTGTCATCACTCCTTATGGGCGAGCCCCTGTACCAAAAGGTACGTCACGAGTTCGTCAAGGGAAACGCCTTCGTGTTCGCGCTGTTTTTCGAGGCGGCTCCGGAGCGTTCGCGGCAGGCGGACGGTCAAACTGCCGTCATCGGTTGCCGGCATTTGGCCTTTCGATGCGACGTTCTGCTGCTGTACCGATTTGATGTCGGATTTTGCAGGCTGTGCCGATTTTGACGGCTGTTTTCCCGGTTTCGGAGTCTGCTGTACGGGCTCTGCCGGCTTGATGTCAGCTTTCGGAGCCGGTTTTACCGCGGTCCGTTCCTGTTTACCGCCGCGTTTCCGCGTCGTTTTCTGCTTACGGTTCCCGGACGTTTTCGCTGCCGTGGACGTGTCATTCGATTTTGACGTGTCAGCCGCCTTCACCGGTTCAACTGCTTTTGACGTGTCAGCTTGTTTGACGGATTCCGTTTTTCCCGCGGCGTTTCCGCGGCCTTTACGGCCGGATTTTTTCGTTTTCGGTTCTTTCACCGCTGCCTCCTCTTTTTCGGCTTTTTTCTTTGCCTTGGCTTCTTTACGGGCTTTCTTTTCCGCTTCTTTCTCGGCCTTCTTTTCGGCTTTTTTCGGCGGATAAACGAAAAATTCGTTGTACGCGTGGCGCAGGGATTCGCTCGCCTGCTCCGTACCGACGCCGATGATGTACGACGGTTCGTCGCGGTTCAGCGAGTCGGCGATGCGGACAAAATCCGAGTCCGTCGTGATAATGAAAAATTTGCGCACGCCCTCCTGATAGAGAATCTGCGCCGAATCGTACAGCGCGGAATCCAGCGAATTTTTGCCGTAAAACGTGCGGTCAATCTGACGAAACGTAAATCCCGGACGGCGCAGCAAACGGTCCCAACGTTTCTGGACCGGATGAGCGTCCCAATCGGATATCACGATCGTTCGGCATGGCTGATAACGCCGTGCCTTGTCTAACGTATAATTGAGCATCTCAAACGGCGCGTTCTCAATATCGTAGAGAACGGCAACCGTTTCCTTACTCGATTCAAGTGTCATATAATCCTTCCTGTTTCTAGTGTTTTAATCTTCGTGCGCACAGGCCTCCCGAATGACGCCGCCGCCGATAACCGTGTCACCGTCATAAAATACGACGGACTGCCCCGGCGTCACCGCGCGCTGCGGCGTGTCAAAGTCAACGCGTACCGCGTCTTCGCCGAGCGGTTTCACGACGGCACTGCCCTCGCGGCGTCCGTAACGGACTTTCGCCGTGACGCGCATCGGTTCCGTGAGCTTGTCAATCGCGATCCAATTCAGATCATCCGCAATAAGCGCCGGCGAGAAAACATCTTTGTTTGTACCGACGACGACCTGATTCTTCTTCATGTCAAGCCGAACGACATAAAGCGGCTCTGCCGCCGCAATCCCGAGGCCGCGACGCTGACCGATCGTATAGAGCGGTACGCCTTCATGATGTCCGAGGACGTTGCCCTTCGTATCAACAATGTCACCGGGAACGAGGCAGGCCGGATTCTTCTCGCGCAGGTACGCTTTATAATCGTCATTCGGCACAAAACAGATTTCCTGACTGTCCGGTTTATGAGCAACCGGGAGATCGTATTTCTCCGCGAGTTCACGCGTGTGCGTCTTGCGGAACACACCGAGCGGCAGCAGAAAATGCGCGAGCGTCTTCTGATTGAGATGGTACAGCGCATACGACTGGTCCTTCGTCTCGTCAACGCCCTTCTTCAACAGAAAACGCCCCGTCTCATCTTGCTCGATACGCGCATAATGACCCGTAGCAAGATATTCGGCACCGAGTTCCAGCGCTTTCGCCATGAGCCCTTCGAACTTAACATAACGGTTGCACGCGATACACGGATTCGGCGTACGGCCGTGCGCATAATCGTCAAGGAAATAGTCGATGACCTTTTCCTTAAACATATCCTTAAAATTCATCGTATAATGCGGAATGCCGATAACTTCGCAGACGCGGCGCGCATCATCCACACTTTTGAGACTGCAGCAGCCGCGGTCCATGTCACAATAATCCCGGCTCTCATCCGCCAGCCGCATCGTCACGCCGATGACGTCATATCCCTGCTCAACCAGCAGAGCCGCCGTCAACGAACTGTCAACGCCGCCGCTCATCGCGACAACAACTTTCTTTTTTTCGCTCATATCTTAATCCCTCCCGGGAGTTTGTATCCCACATTCGTTCTATTATAACATAATTGCCCCGCGAATCTCAACGCTTTCAGCCAAGCGACCTGATGACAAGGCCGCTGGACGCCCATTCGGCAATCTGCTAAACTGACAATATATGTACTAAATAAGAAAGGAGCATACATGCATCCAATCGGCATCATCGCAGAATACCAGCCGTTTCATAACGGCCACGCCTATCAAATCGCAAAAATCCGCAAACAAATCCCGGACGCCGCCGTCATCGCCGTCATGAGCGGCGGTATCACCCAGCGCGGCGAAACGTCAATTCTTGACAAACACACCCGTGCCGAACTCGCCGTCCGCGGCGGCTGCGACCTCGTCCTCGAACTCCCGTTTCTCTTCTCCTGCCGCAGTGCGCAGGACTTTGCGCGCGGCGGAGTCCGGCTCCTCACGTCACTCGGATGCGTCGAATACCTCGCCTTCGGCGCCGAAACCGCCGACATCACGCGGTTGACGTCAATCGTCGAACGACTCACCTCACCGGCCGGCGAAACAACACTCCGACAGGCCCTTGAAACCGGCCTTTCCTACGCCGCAGCACGCACCGAAGTCATCCGTAACATCCCCGGATCCGCCGAACTCCTGCGTCAACCGAACGCCATCCTCGCCGTCGAATACCTGCGCGCACTCAACGAATACGCCCCCGAAATCCGCCCGCTCCTCATCAAACGCCGCGGTGCTGGATACCTTGACACGTCAATCGACACGCCGCTCGCGAGCGCAAGCGCGATTCGAAACGCACTCCTGAATCGGGAGTCCGAACCGGATTGGACGTCAATTTCCCGCGCCGTCCCCGAAGCAACCCTTTTGACACTCAAAAACGCTTATCCCGCCCGCATCGCCCATCCCGAACGCCTTTACCGGCCGTTCCAAACCGCCCTCCTCGCGAAAAGCCGCACCGAACTGCGAGACATCTACGGCGTCGCCGAAGGAATAGAAAACCGCATCGAAACCGCCGCCTTCGCGTCAACGTCACGTCAAACATTCCTCCGAAACGCCGCCACACGCCACTACCCCCAAAGCCGCCTCGCACGCACACTCATCTACATCTTACTGAACCTGACAACAAAAACCGTCCGCACCGCCGACAACGAAGGACCGCTCTACATCCGCCCCCTCGCCTTCAACACCCGCGGACGCGAACTTCTCCACACCATCCGTCAAACCGCAACACTCCCCATCATCACCCGCCCCGCCAAACACCTCCCCGACCGCGAATCCGGCAACCCGCTCGAAGAACTCACCCCGCTCCGACAACAACTCGCCTTCGACCGCAAAGCCCACACCCTCGCCGAACTCACCCGCCCAACTCCATCCCATCGCGACGATTTCCAACAATCCCCTCTCTTTATTCGGTAATGCGACAAATTTCCGTCAATCCCATTGCCTAAACCCACAAACTTGTATATAGTGATACATAGAACCACATCGAAAAAACCGAAAACAAAGGAGCGATAAAATGAAGCACATCAACCTCAACGACCTCTTGATCTGCCGCAGCCTGCTTGACGACCCTGCCATGCAGGAACTGCAAAAAGCCATGAACGGCCGTCACACCGCGGCCATGACCTGCGCGAGCCTGCTCATTCGCGCTGCCGAAAAACACGGCATCAGCGGCAACCTCCTGCGCGGATACATTCTCTATCGTCTTGCCCACTACGCCAACCTCGCGGCCCAAACCACCGAAGCCCAGGCAGGCCCCGTCGGTCCGGGCCTTCGCACCGCCTTCGTCCGCGACATGGAAATTCTGCTGCCTCTCCTCAAGAGTCCCGCAACAGCCTTCATTCCTCTGCCTCTTCTCGACGACTACAAACCGACTGTTCCCGTCCGCACCGAAGCCGCGGCCGCACTTTCCGACCTGCTTCGCGACGCCGAAACACCGGAAGATTACGCCCGCGCCCTGCTCTCCTACTATCACTGCTTCGGATACGGAGACATCGCCTCCTACCGCGCATTCCGCTGGGATGACACGAAGAAGAACATTGTCGGCATCCGTCATTTCGAGTCAATCCGCATGTCCGACCTCATCGGCTACCAACATCAAAAAGATCTCATCACGGGCAACACGCTTGCGTTCATCGCCGGCAAACCCGCCAACAATGTTCTCCTCGTCGGCGCACGCGGCACGGGCAAATCTTCCGCCGTCAAAGCACTTGCGAACGAATACTACAACCGCGGCCTTCGCCTCCTGCAGCTCACAAAAGATCAGCTCTGCGACCTCCCGCTCGTCATGGACACACTGCGCAAATTCGCGAGCAAATATTTCATCGTCTTCTTCGACGACCTCTCCTTCGAGGAAAATGACGCGGCGTATAAAAACCTCAAGTCCGCCATGGAAGGCGGCGTCGAGTCGCGCCCGGCCAATGTTCTCATCTACGCAACGTCAAATCGCCGTCATCTCATTCGCGAAACGTGGCATGACCGCGGCGAAAATGACTCCGAAGTACATCGTTCCGACAGTGTCAATGAATCGATCTCGCTGTCCGATCGTTTCGGTCTCATCATCCAGTATTACGCGCCGGATCAGAACGAATACCTCGCGATCATCGACCATATGCTCAAAAAAGCCGGTGTCACCCTCACGCCCGAAGAACTCCGCGTTGCCGGCGTGCGTTGGGAAATGACGCACAGCGGGCGCAGCGGACGCACCGCGGAACAGTTTGTCGCCGATTATCTCGGCCAAAACAAAACGGTCAAACTTGACCCCGCCGACAATTGACATGATTTTAACCGCATAACAAAAGGATCTCCCTCCTCCCGGCACACCGGAACGAAGGGAGATCCTTTTTATTGGTCATGTTAACAGTATATGCGGATTGCCTGCGGGATCGTTTCGATTTTCATCGGCAGATCCGGTCCCGCTTCGCCGTCAAGGTCACCCTGCATCGGGACGGTTGACGAAATGTGGAACGCTTCCGCCTGCAGATGGAGAATGGACGAAAAATGATCGACGGGCTGACCCGTAAACAGATTGCGGCTGATCGCAATGAGTTCGCGCGCATTCGTCGACTGTACGGCAAGCAGGTCCAAAAGTCCGTCATCTACCTTAATCGTGTCGGAAATATGGCGCATGCTGCCGACAACAGCGCTGTTGACGACAACGAAAAAGTACGCGGACACGTCAAACGCGTCACCGTCAGCCCGGATATGGAACGGCAAAGGACGGAACTTCGGCAATTCGCTGACACCTTTGATATAATACGCGAGCTTCCCGAGACGGTTCTTGAACCGCGCGTCAACTTCGTGCGCAATGCCCGTCATGCAGCCAGCGCTCGCGACATTGACAAAATACTTCGAGTCAACGAGACCGAGGTCGACGGCGCGCGTTCTCCCCGCGGCAATCGTGTCAAGATACCCGCCTAGATCGCCCGTGATGCCGAGATACGTCGCAAAGTCATTGGACGTACCGCTGCCGATGATACCGAGCGGCAGATGAATGTCATGTTTCATCATCAGATTGATGACAATATGGAGTGTACCGTCGCCGCCCGCCGCAATAATTCCGTCCGGTTCTACGGAGCGGATAAAGGCACCGAAACCGGCGTTCTCTCCTTTTTGCGTACGGTAAGGCACGACGATCATGCCGCGCTCCTGAATGGCCGCAATGAGCGGATCGAGGCGCTTCGGCATGGCGGCGTGGCCGGAAACCGGATTATAGACGAGTACCAGCTTTTTCAATGCTTATTCTCCTCTTTTCCTTCCGTTTTTTCTGCAGCTGCAGGCTGAGCTTCCGCTTTAAACACACCGATACGGCGCAGGAAACGGATGCTGAAACGTCCGATCATCGGGATGCGGACGAGGTCTTCCTCGATGAGGCCGCCGATAACGAGCATGACGGCGATGTAAACGGCGCAGCCGAAGAAAACGGCGCCGAACGTCGAAATGACGCCGAGATTCCACCAGCTCATCGTGAAGTCATAGAACAATTTGACGGCAACGGCCATAACTGCGGCCGAACCGACCGTTTTGAGGAGCTGCGGGATTTCGATGCGGTAACCGATAAATTTGTAAATAAAGATCAGGTTAATGACGGCGGCAACGCCCATATCGGCTGCGGTTGCCCACGCCGAACCCATAATGCCGAGCCAGGGAACGGCGGTAAGTTCCCAGTTCAGGGCAACTTTTGCCGCGGCAGCGAGGATCATGTTGACCATCGGGATCGTCGGATGACCGAGTCCCTGCAGAATGGCCGTCGAAACCTGATGCAGACCTAAAAGGACAATACTGACAGCCGAAATCATGACGGCGGGACCTGCACCCGGTGCGTTGTAAATGAGGGACGAAATCGGCGTCGCGAGAATAAAGACGACGACAAATGCCGGGAAGCAGACGAAGTTTGAGATACGCACGGAAGCCGCCGTTTGATTGTAAACACGTGACGTGTCACGCAGCGCCCGCGCCTCCGAAATCGCCGGTACGATACTCATCGCCATCGAAGCTGTCAAAATCGTTGACAGATTGACGAGCGGGACGGCCATACCGTTTAAGTAACCGAACAGTTCCGTCGCTTCGTTGACGGAATACCCCGCAACTTCGAGTCGCTGCGGTACGATCATGAGGTCGAGGTTTGACACGACCGGCAGCATGAGGCTTGCGGCCGAAACCGGCAAGGACAGTGTAAAGATGCGGCGCAGAATCTTGTGCCACGATTCCTGCTTTGCGCCCGGGAGCGGTTTGACTTCTCCGTAATCGCGCTCGATGTCACGGTCAAGCCGCCACTGATAATAGACGAGAACGATAAGCCCCGTCACGCCGCCGGCGAGTGCACCGAGGGACGCGCCCGCAGCCGCGTAATCGATGCCCCAAGGCATGAGGAGCGAGGCGAGCAAAATCATCGTCACGACGCGGAAAATCTGCTCGACAATCTGCGAAACCGCCGTCGGCGTCATGCGCTGCCAGCCCTGTAAATAACCGCGTGAAGCCGCGAGAAGCGTGACGAAGAAGACCGTCGGCGAAAGGACGACAACGGACATATACGCACGCGGATCGCGGATAAACTGCCATTCGATGAGCCAATCGGCGAGGAAATACGTCAAAAACGAGAAAAAGAGACCGGTGGCGATCATGAGCGCCATCGAAATACGGAAGACGCGTTTTGCGCCGTAAATATCTTTGAGCGCCACGCGTTCGGCCGTAATGATCGAAATAGCGACCGGTACGCCGGCCTGCGATACCGTCATTGCGAGGAAGTAAATCGGGAACGCCATCTGGTATAGACCGATACCTTCACCGCCGAGGATACGCGATACGAAGATCCAGTTCAGGGAACCGATAACTTTGACGACGAAGCCCGCAATCGTCAGGATAAATGTCCCTTTTAGGAACGATTCGCCTTTGCTGGCTTTCTGTTCTGAAACATCCGGATTACTAATGGGAAACACCGCCTCATTCTGCGAAAAGCGTTTTGCCAAACGCTTGAAATCTCGATATAATAAAACCAAAACGCACCGTTCAGAGGTGCGAGGTAGAGACACGTCTACACATAACGTATGAATTATACCATTTATATAGCAAGGATTCCAGTGTTTTTTCGGGAGGGAACGGTTTATGGGCATCAATCTGATTGATTTCGACACAAATATCGGGCGGCAGAAGCCCGAAAATATCCGCCATAAAGATGCGCCCTGCCCGTTTTGCGATCGCGAGCATCTCACGAATATCCTTGACGTCGAGGATGATATGATTCTGCTGCGCAATAAGTATAATGTGGTGCGCGGTTCGGAGCAGTTTGTGCTTATCGAGGGAAAAGATTGCGAAAGTGATATGCCCGCGTATTCGCGCGAGCGTATGCATCGTCTGATCCGTTTCGGTGTGCGTCACTGGCAGACGATGATTCATTCCGGGAAGTATGAATCGGTGCTTTTTTTTAAAAATTACGGGCCTTATTCCGGCGGCACGATCCGTCATCCGCATATGCAGATTGTCGCGTTTCCGCATCTTGCGGAGAAGGAACTTTATCTGCCGCAGGAGTTTAAGGGCGCGACGGTTTTTGAATGCGAAGGGACGCGGCTTACGGTTTCGGATTGTCCGCGCATCGGGTTTTGGGAGTTTAATGTCATTCCCGCGTCGCTCGCACCTGAGGCGATTGACACGACAGCTGAT
>CACXCC010000128.1 GCA_902766015.1 uncultured Veillonellaceae bacterium | reverse complement strand
GTTTCAGGTGACTCGGATAAGTTCCGTGACTCAATTATCTCATGTGAGGGAAAGAATTTACATACACCATTTTATTAAGCGGTTACATTGTTTTAGCGACAGCGGTTTGATTCAGGCGACTAAATTAAGCGAAAACGGACATCACATAGCCATAAGCTGCCCGAAGGTCAAATCCCCGCCGCCGCGCGAGGCACGGAGATCCGTTCTCCTGCCGCCACCTAGCACCGAAACATTCCGCTTGACCGTCAACTCCGTCAAGCCAAGGAACGAAAATTCACGTCCCTTACGCCGCCTTAGAAAATCCCCCTTTAACTCATAAAGAAAGGAGTCACCTTACATGCCCTCAAACTTCGACTTCCTTCTCACCGACCCCCAATTCACCGACTTCTCCCAACAAACCATCGACGCCGAAAAATCCGCCCTCATATCCCCGGAAACCGCAGCCATCCTTTGCCACCGCTCCCTCGAACTCGCCGTCAAATGGCTCTATCGACACGACGACGCCCTCACCCTTCCATACAAAGACAACCTCTCCGCACTCATCCACGAACCCACATTTCGCGACATCATCGACCCGCAGCTCCAACCGCTCATCCAATACATCGTCCGCCTCGGAAACCACGCCGTCCACACCAACCGGACACTCAGCCGCGGCGAAATCCTCGCCGACCTCAAAGCACTCTTCGCCTTCATGCAATGGATCGCCTACTGCTACGCCGAAAACTACGAAGAACGCGAATTTGACGTCAAACTCGTACCGTCAAAAGGCGAATACCGCAAACCCGACCCCGAAAAACTGCAAAAAATGGCCGACAAACTCTCCGCATCCGACGAAGCCCTCACCGCAGCAAAACGCGAAAACGAAAAACTCCGTCAGGAAATGGAAAAACTGCGTCAGGCAAACCAGCAGCAGAGAACATTCGCCGTCGACGAAGCCACCGAAGCCGAAACGCGGCGCCGCTTCATCGACCTCGACCTCGCCGAAGCCGGCTGGACAAAAGGGGAGAACTGTCAAATCGAAGTCCAAGTCGAAGGCATGCCGCCCGAACCCGGACGCACCGAAGGAACGGGATACTGCGACTACGTCCTCTACGGACGCGACAAAAAACCGCTCGCCGTCGTCGAAGCCAAACGAACCGCCCGCGATCCCGGACAGGGAGCCCATCAGGCCGTACTTTACGCCGACGCCCTCGAACGCGAATACAAACGTCGTCCGTTTATCTTCCTCAGCAACGGCTACGAAACATACTTCCTCGATGACACGTCAGGCGAACCGCGGCGCAGAGTCGGGGGATTCTTCACACCGGACGATCTCGCCTGCCGCATGGATCGACGCAAAACGAGAAAATCCATTGCCGCGCCCGAACTCAATGACGCGATCGCGGGACGAGTCTATCAGCGCGAAGCTGTCCTTGCCTTTTGTGAAGCGGCGGAACAGCACCAAAAACGCATGCTCATCGTCCAGGCAACCGGAACAGGCAAAACGCGCGTCGCGATCAGCATCACCGATGTCCTGACGCGTTACAACTGGGCAAAATACATTTTATTCCTTGCCGACCGTACGGCACTCGTTCGTCAGGCGAAGAGCGCCTTCCACGAATTCTTCAAAAATAAACTGACACTCTGCAACCTCGTCGAAAACAAAGAAGACCCGCAGACAAGCCGCATCGTCTTTTCCACGTATCCGACCATGATGAACGCGATCGACCGGAAACGTGACAACAAAGGCCGCCGTATTTTTTCGCCGGGGCATTTTGACCTCATCATCATCGACGAATCGCACCGCAGCATCTACCAAAAATATCAGGGCATCTTTGATTATTTTGACGCGATGCTCCTCGGACTCACGGCAACGCCGAAAAACGAAGTCGGGCGTGACACATACCGGGTTTTCCGACTCGAAGACGGCGTGCCGACATATGACTACGACTACGGGACAGCGGTTTCGGAAGGCTATCTCGTCGACTACGAACTCAAACCGTACACGACAAAATTCCTGACGCGGGGCCTGCACTACAAAGAACTGACCGAAGAAGAAAAAACAAAGTTCGAAGAAACATTCGGCGGCGAACCCGAAGTGCTCGAAGCGGGGGATAAACAGGGCGATATCGATCCCTCGGCATTTAACCGCTGGCTGTTTAATAAAGATACCGTTCGACTCGTCCTCACACGTCTTATGGAGGAAGGCATCCGCATCGAAGGCGGCGACAAAATCGGCAAAACCGTCATCTTTGCGAAAAACACGCGTCACGCGTCCTTTATCGTCGACTGCTTCCACGAAATGTATCCCGACTATCCCGATGACTTCATCCAGCCGGTCACGTATCAGGTCGACTACGTCGATGACATCATCGAACGGTTTAAAAAGACAGGCGGTATGCCGCAGATCGCCGTTTCCGTCGACATGCTCGACACCGGCATTGACGTGCCGGATATCGTCAACCTCGTCTTTTTCAAGAGCGTATACTCCTACAGCAAATTCTGGCAGATGATCGGACGCGGCACGCGGCTGCGCCCGGATCTCTTCGGCCCGGAACTCGACAAAGAATACTTCCGAATCTTCGACTACGGCGGCAACTTTGCATACTTCGGCGAAGGAGCGCGGCGCGAACCGTCCGGGAACATCGAACAGCCGCTCAGCGCGCGCGTCTTCCTCGTCAAAGTCAAAGTCGCCAAACTCCTGCAGGGCGAAACGGGGGAGCGAAACGAACTCCGCCGGCTTATCGTCAAAGACCTCGAAACTGCCGTCTCCGGACTCAATCCGGAAAACTTCCTCGTTCGAGAGCATCGCCGCGCCGTCGATCGTTGGCAGAAAACGGACGCCTTCGCGTCAATTACCGACCTTGACATCGCCGAACTGCGCCGCGAAATCGCGCCGCTCATCCAAAACCGCGGTGACGTCGAAAAAACGCGCCGCTTCGACCTGCTCATGCTCGAAATCCTCGCCGCGGCCATCGAAGACAAACGCGATAGCGTCGGCACGGAAATGTCCGCCGTCGAAGAAACCGCGGGCCAACTCGCAAGCGCCACCCTCCAGGCCATCCCGCAAGTCGCCGCACACCGCGCATCCATCGACAAACTCCGCCGTCCCGACTACCTCATGGACGCCGACCTCAAAACCATCGAAAACCTGCGCCGCGAACTGCGCGACCTCATGAAATACATCAAACCCGTCAAAGGATTCTACGTCATATCCGACTTCGACGACGAAATCCAAGTCGCCGAAGGCACAAAACTCAAACCGCCGCAACCGTCCGAAAACTATCGCCGAAAAGTCGAATTCTACCTCAAAGCCCATCTCGACACAACCGCCGTCTACAAACTGCGTCACAACAAAACCCTGACGTCAACCGACATGAAAGAACTCGAGCGCATCTTCTGGCAGGAACTCGGCACAAAAGACGACTACAAACGTATTTACAAAAACGAATCCCTCGGACGCCTCGTCCGTCAAATCACCGGCATGGACGAAACATCCGTCCGCGACGCCTTCCGCGAATTCCTCGCCGCCAACCGCCTAAACCGAAGCCAACTCGACTTCGTCGAAAAAATCATCACCTACATCCAAGTCAACGGCTTCATCGACACGAAGGACCCCAAAAGCCTCCAACAAGAACCCTTCCGCGGCGTCAAACTCGCGAAACTTTTCACGGGGAAGGACATGTCAACGTGGCGCGGCATTTTAGAGACAATAAAAACCGTCTCCGGAAATACGGATGTTGCGTCATAAAGTCGTCGAGTCAAACTAACGTAAGCGGCGGAGAGAACGGACACCGCATAGCCCGCAAGCCGGTCATGCCGTCCGTTTTCTCCGCCGCTCTCGTTATGCCAACTCCCTGTAATCGCTTGCTTTACCCGTAAAAATGTGATACTGTATAAGGAGACTTGTCAGCCAAAAACTGACAGACACATTCGGTGTCAACGGAAGGCAAATCCGGCGCGTGCTTCGGCGCGGAATTCGGATCCTCATCCCGAAGCCGGATATAATACAAGCACTAATTGGAGGGCGTAAACAAATGATTAACAGCACAGATTTTCGCACGGGTTTAACCATTGAAATTGACGGCGGTGTATGGCAGATCGTCGACTTCCAGCACGTAAAACCGGGTAAAGGCGCAGCCTTCGTCCGCACGAAAATCAAAAATGTCGAGACGGGTGCCGTCGTCGAGCGCACGTTCAACCCGAACGAAAAAATGCCGGCAGCACATCTCGACACGCGCAACATGCAGTACCTCTACGAGGCAGACGGCATGTACACGTTCATGGATACCGAAACGTACGAGCAGACCGAACTCAACAAAGACCAGCTCGGCGATGCACTCAACTACCTCATGGAAAACATGGAAGTTGCACTGCAGACGTTTAAAGGCCGCATCATCGGCATCTCGCTCCCGAACTCCGTAAACCTCAAAGTCGTCGAATGCGAACCGAGCGTCAAAGGCAACACGGCAACGGGCGCAACGAAAATCGCAAAAGTCGAGACGGGCTACGAAGTCCGCGTACCGCTTTTCGTCAACGAAGGCGACACGCTTCGCATCGATACGCGTACGGGCAACTACATCGAGCGCGCATAAAAACACGAAACACACCGGCCGTACCACGAAAATTCATGGTACGGCTTTTTTTCTTGTTTTTTCGCATTTTTTAGCAGGAATATCCCCCTATGAGAGCGAATTAATTCCAACAGGAGTATAAATATACGTCAAATGTTTTGTCACTATTCTTTAATGGAGGGATATATCATGGAACAGGAAAAAAGTGTTGTCAAAAAAGAGACCAATTTAGGTTCGATCCGCATTGCGGATGAAGTAGTCAGCATCATCGCGGGTCTCGCAGCGACGGAAGTTGACGGCGTTGCCGGCATGAGCGGCGGAATTGCGGGCGGCATTGCGGAAATGCTCGGCCGTAAAAACTTCGCCAAAGGCGTCAAAGTCGAAGTCGGCGAAAAAGAAGCTGCCGTCGATCTGTTCGTCATTGTCAAATACGGTGTTCGTATTCCGGATATCGCCCTTGCCGTTCAGGAGAACGTCAAACAGGCGATTGAGACGATGACGGGCCTTTCGGTCGTTGAGGTCAACATCCATATTCAGGGCGTTATTTTACCGGAAGAACAGAAAACGGAAGAAGTTCGTGTACGCTGATTGACGGGAGGGGAAAGAAATGAACATCCTGAATCGAATTCTCTTGTTTCTGCTTTCCCTGACTGTAGCGGCTGCATCCCTTCTTGTCCTGTTATTTTGTCTGGGAACGTTTCCGGCACCGGTTTGGAGCAATGAGCTCGTTTATGCGGCAAGCATTCCCGAGTCGATCATCGGTTCCGCGCTGGCATTTCTCATCAGTCTTTTTGCACTGTACCGTTCGTTTTCGGGAACCGGCAAAAGTCCCGCGGCGCGCGGAAGCAGTCTGATCGTACACAGTCCAACGGGGGATGTGCGCGTCGAGTATGCGGCTGTCCGCGAACTCGTCGACCGCGCCGCCCTTGCCGTCAGCGGTGTACGTGAAGTCAAGATGAAAATGCTGGCAAAGGGCGAATCCGTGCCGCTGCAGCTTTATCTGCGCCTGATTTTGAGTCCCGGAACCGACGCTGCGCGTGTTTCGGCTGACGTCACGGCCCGTGTACGTCAACAGGTCGAACAGTTCATGGGATTAAAAGATGTTCCGGTGGATATTACGATTGCCGGTGTCTCCGGCCGCATTGCGGAGCGGAAACATCGTGTCGTTTGAGGCGGTAAATTATGAAAGAAGAAATGAAACAATTCTTCCTTGAATCGTGGCGGGAACACCGTGCCCGTAACACGGGCGTGACAGCCGGCGTTGTTTTCAGTATCGGAACAATGCTGTTCAGCTTTTGGTGTATGCTTTTTATCGTCTTATGCGGTGCGGCGGGATGGTATGTCGGTTCATGTTTAGATCGCGGCGAAACCGTCGGGGATATTTTGGACCGTATACTGCCGAGCCGGTTTCAGCGTTATCGCTGAGGAAAGCAGGCAAATTACAGAATAAGGAAGGTTTTACATGAGTCGTAGACAAGCAAGAGAAGCTGCCCTGCAGGCGCTGTTTCAGCTGGATCTCAATCCGGCGGATCGCGAAGATCAGCAGGAGATGTACGAATCTCTCGCCATTGACAATGTTTTGGGCGAGGCAGAACAGATGAGCGTTCGAGACCGCGGCTATATGGAGCAGCTCGTCAAAGGTACGCTGGCCAATAAAGCGGAAATCGATGATCTCATCGCACGGAGCTCCCGTGAATGGAAAGTCAGCCGTATGGCGGCTGTTGACCGCAATATTACGCGTATGGCGGCGTATGAAATGTTTTTCCAGGAGGAAAAACTCACGCCGGGTATCGCGATCAATGAGGCGGTCGAGCTTGCCAAGAAGTTTGGCTCGGACGATTCCGGCCGCTATGTCAACGGGATTCTGGGAGCGATGATTAAGCTCACGGAACATTGATGGTATTGCCGAAAGCCAGACGAAAGGTCTGGCTTTTTTTCCAATAGGGGGGCCTATGGCGATTCATTCTGTCAGTGACGTCACGCGTTTCGTGAAGTCACTTATCGAAGGCGAAGCCGCGCTGCAGCATATTTTGATCCGCGGCGAGATTTCGAATTTTAAGCGCTATCCGTCGGCTCACTGCTATTTTACGCTGAAGGACAGCTCGTCGGCGCTCAAATGTGTTATGTTTAAGAGCCGTGCACAGTTTTTGCGTTTTGTGCCGCAAAACGGCATGAAAGTTGTCGCGGGCGGACGAATCGCCGTTTATGAACGCGACGGCGCGTATCAGCTGTATGTTGATTCATTGGCGCCGGAAGGAATCGGCGAACTCGCGCAGGCGTTTGAACAGCTCAAGGAGCGTTTGACCAAGGAAGGATTGTTTGCGCCGGAACATAAAAAGGAACTCGTGCGTTTCCCGAAAACGATCGGCGTCGTGACGTCATCGGCGGGCGCCGTTCTCCGCGATATTTTCCATGTAGTGAGCCGGCGTTGGCCTCAGGTCAAACTCGTCCTGTATCCCGTACAGGTTCAAGGAGACGGTTCGGCGGAACAGGTCGCGCATGCGATTGCGTTTTTCAACGAAAAATATCCCGTTGACACGTTGATCGTCGGACGCGGCGGCGGTTCGATGGAGGATCTTTGGTCCTTTAACGAAGAAGTTGCCGTGCGTGCGATTTACGCGTCAAAGATCCCGGTCATTTCGGCTGTCGGGCATGAAACGGACTTTACGCTCGCGGATTTTGCCGCGGATGTACGTGCGGCAACGCCGTCTCAGGCCGCGGAACTCGCCGTCCCGGACCGGTATGAACTTCGGCGTTATGTCAAAGGCACGGAAACGCGGCTTCAGCAGGCCGCAACGCGTCAGCTTCATGTTAAACGGATGCGCCTTGAGGCGCTCACGAGCCGCCCGGCACTCAAAAATCCGCAGCAGTTACTCGCATCGCGGCGTCAGGAACTGGATCATTTGACGGAACGCCTGCAGCGTGCCGCAAATCACGCGCTTGACACGACAAAACAGAATCTTGCCTCGCTTCTCGCGCGTCTCGATCTCCTGAACCCGGTCCGGGCGCTTCAGCGCGGTTACGGGATCGTCGAGCGCAGTGACGGTCGGATTTTGACGAGTGTCAAAGGCGTGCGCGCAGGGACGAAATTGACGGTCATTTTAAAGGACGGGAAACTTCCCGTACGGGTCGAACCGCGCCGGATGACCAAAGCCGCGAAGGAAGCGGCCGCAAAACATGCACAGACGGAGGAGGATGAATGATGCCACGCAAATCGGATTTAACGTTTGAAGAAGCGCTCGCAAAACTCGAGGCAATTGTCGCACGCATGGAACGGGGCGATCTCCCGCTCAAGGATCTCATGGCCGACTATTCCGAGGGTGTTGTCCTTTCGAAACAGTGCCTGCAGTCGCTTGAACGCGCGGAAAAAACGATGGATATTTTTGTTTCGGAAGACGGCGCTGACGTCAAGGAACAAAAACTGACTATAGAGGGTGAATAAATGCAGATGATGGAACTCTGGCAGCAGCGGAAAGCGCTTGTCGAGGATGCGCTGCTGAAAGAATTACGCGAAGATGAAGCACTTGACGCGACACTTGCCACGTCGATGAAATACAGTCTCATGGCAGGCGGAAAACGTCTGCGTCCGATTCTCCTGATGGCGGCGGCCGATGCCGTCGGTGCAAAAGGCGAACAGTTCATTACGACGGGCTGCGCACTCGAAATGATTCATACGTATTCGCTGATTCATGACGATTTACCGGCAATGGATAATGACGATTACCGCCGCGGTAAATTGACGAATCATAAGGTGTACGGTGACGGCATGGCCGTTCTCGCGGGTGACGCGCTGTTGACACTCGCGTTTGAAGTCATGTTGCGTCAGAAGGGTGTTGACGCGTCCGTTCTCGCGCAGGTTGTCCGCGAAATCAGTACGGCGGCCGGGCCGAACGGCATGGTCGGAGGACAGGCCATTGACCTCGAGTCCGAAGGAAAACGCATTGACATGGAGACGCTCCGCAAAATGCACATGGGGAAAACGGGAGCCCTGTTTAAAGCGGCGCTGCGTTCGGGAGCGATTCTCGGCGGTGCGACGAAAGAACAGCTTGCGGCGCTGACGACGTACGCGGAGGATTTCGGACTTGCGTTCCAGATCACAGATGACATTCTCGACGTTGTCGGCGACGAAGCCGTTATCGGTAAACCGGTCGGAAGCGACGAGAAAAACCATAAATCGACATATGTGACGCTGACGTCACTCGAAGAGGCCCAGAAACTCGCGCAGGATACCGTCGATCATGCTGTCAAGGCACTGCAGGACTTCGGTCCCGAAGCGGATTTCCTGCGTCAGCTTGTTGAATTTTTGATAAACCGGAAGAAATGAGGGATGCCGTTGTGAGTTCATTATTGCAGCAACTGAAGGGACCGGGGGATCTCAAGGATCTGAGCGCCGCCGAGCTCGAGCAGCTCGCGGATGAACTGCGCGAGTTTATTATCACGACGGTTTCGGAGAACGGCGGCCATCTTGCGTCAAGTCTCGGTACCGTGGAATTGACGCTGGCACTGTACAGTGTCTTTGACTTCCCGAAGGATAAGCTTATTTGGGATGTCGGGCATCAGGCCTATTCGCATAAGATTTTGACAGGACGCCGCGACAATTTCCATACGCTGCGTCAAAAGGGCGGCGTGCGCGGATTCCCGAACCGTTCGGAGTCCCCGTTTGATGCGTTCGGCGTCGGACATGCGAGCACGTCGGTTTCCGCGGCACTCGGCATGGCGATCGCGCGTGATCTCGACGGGAAGAATTTTGACGTCATTGCCGTGTTCGGCGACGGTGCGATGACGGGCGGTGAGATTTTCGAGGCGCTCAACAACGCGGGCGATCTCGGCAAAAAACTCATCGTTATTCTCAATGATAACGAAATGTCCATCGACCGCAACGTCGGTGCGATGAGCGAATATCTTTCGCGCATGCGTATTGCGCCCCAGTACAGCCGTGCAAAGAAGGATGTCGAGACGTTTTTGCGCGGCATCCCGCATTTCGGCGATCGCATGCTGAAAACGGCGAGTGCGATCAAAGACGGCGTCCGTTCGGCACTCGTGCCGGGGAGTCTGTTTGAAGAGATGGGATTCCATTATGTCGGACCGCTTGACGGTCACAATATCACGATGCTGCAGCAGGTTTTGACGCGCGCGCGTATGATCAACGGGCCGGTTCTCATCCATATTTTAACGAAAAAGGGTAAAGGGTATGCTCCTGCCGAGGCGGCTCCGGATAAATTCCATGGGGTCGGCAAATT
>CACXCC010000127.1 GCA_902766015.1 uncultured Veillonellaceae bacterium | reverse complement strand
GCCGTCATCACCCTTTCTTCTATCTCTAACTTCTTATTCTACCCTATATCCCCCCGTTTCGCAATGACACGTCAGCGTTTGACGTCACGTCAGCGGGCATAAAAATACCCGGACCGTGATGATCCGGGTATACTTAGTTTTTCATTTGAGATAACCGTTTTCTCAAATACCAGATAATAATCCCGCAAAACGGTACCTTTTGCGGATTTCCTTGTTCATAATGCGTTAAATATTTCTGAAGAACCTCTTTCGTTGCCGTTTTATCGTTTAGTTTTTGGTGCAGAAGATCTTTGAACTGCTGAAGCGTGACTTTCCGATTGCGGATCAGGTATCCCTGCGGATCGTTAAGATTGAGCACCTCATCGATATCATGTTGAAACGATGGATCGGTGGAGCAGATTATCCCGTTGCTTGTATAATAAATGGTTCTCATATCCTCACGATTGAGCGGCGATATGCGGATCGGTTGATCTTTTTTATGGGTATCGCAAGTTTGCCTTTTATACGGATCACCCTCACCGCCGGTACAAACAGCCAAGAGGTTCGTATATTTCAATTCGTTGTCTGCATTACGCGGGCTCCAATGTTCAATTTTGACATGATCCGAATCGGCTGTCACACGTCTCATGCAATACGCACATAAAGATCCCTGCTCGTCAACCAATGCTTGGCGCAGTTCCTGTTTGACATCTGACGGCATGTCATCAAAATGAGATCCCGGTTTATTGGTATAGTTGGCAAATTTTCTCGGCTGCTGCTTCTTATCGATGTAGATCACAATGCATACCTCATATGGATTCCATATCCAATGCTACCTGAGCCCGGATTACATCCGGATCATTATCCCCGAGGTATGCGTGCATTTCGGCGAGATACCGCTTTGCCTGTTCCGGATTCCCGTCATCGATCGCCTGATTAAAGCTCTTAATCAGGTTAAGGACTTTTTCCGGTCTTACCTCTGTACCCATCACGTCATTCAGGACAATGTTGATATCTTTTCCGTAGGTATGTTCCTCCGGTAATAACGCCTGATTCCCATATAAAATTCGAACATGCTCGCGCTTGACATTAACAAGCACGCTCGGTGCGTGGGTTGTCACAATAAATTGGATCTTCGGGAAAATGCGCGTCAAATCAGCAAGAATGCGTTTTTGCCATGCCGGATGAAGGTGCATGTCAATTTCATCGATCATGACGATCCCATCCGTTTGCTGCAATATGCTGTCAAGGAGATGCGGGTTAAGCACGGCCATGCGATATGCAATATCCGCTACCATACTCAGAATAGTCCGGATTCCGTCACTGAGCATATGCAACGGTAAATACTCGATCGAATCGTCCGCATGGACAACGGAAATTTCCAGTTCGTTTCGTTTGACACTGAAACGCGCCTTGACCTGTTTTGCCGCGGGATCGACGCCGGCGTAACAATCGGCAATGGCACGTTCCACAGCCTGAAGTTCCGGAATTTCCTTTTCTTCCTGCAAACGTAAATATGTCATATGAGCGAACCATTGCATCATGATTTTTTCATTCGATGCCGCAGTCAAACAATCGTCATAGCCGTGAAACCGTGAAAAAACGGCAGAATCCGTTCCGCCATAAAGTCGATGTGTCTGTTTTTGATTCCAAAGCCGTCCTGTACCGTAATATGCTACAAGCGGCAGAATAACGCCCGATTTTCCTTGACGAACGTCATTCTGTAACGACTGAGCGAATGTCATAATAGGACGGGCTTCCCGTACTGTGGTACGCCCTTTTTCTCCATTGAGTGCACGCGACCAGGTGATCGGTTTTCCGTTATTCAGGTTAACTTGTGCTGAAATTTTAACAGGATATTGCGGTTCGCGCGTTGCTACACTTCCCTGCATAAACATGCGAAAACGAACATCTTCCTGTTGGATCGCATTCGACCTGACGCCATCCATCCCGGCAAGGAAACTGCCTAAGGCCAAGGAAACCGCATCAAGTATACCCGATTTACCGGCCCCGTTTGTACCGATCAATACGGTATATTGGGGGGCAAATGTGATTTTCGCATTTTCAAAGCAGCGAAAATTTTCTACTTGTAACGTCTCCAGCTGCATGATATTCTCCCCCCTTTTAACATTTAATTTTACCGTACTGTTCTCTATTTCGCAACTAACGGCGATATTTTTCATAACAAAAATACCCGGACTGCAATGGATCCGGGTATAATGGGTAAAATTCATGTCAGTCGTCGCCGAGTGCGTGTTTGACGCAGGCGAGCAGGCTCCCGCTTTGATAGCGGACGCCGCGGATGTGGGCGTTTTCCGCACACTCCATGTCGCTGACTTTGTCGCCGAAAAGGAGTGACTGACGTTTGTCGATATGATATTTTTCGCAGGCCGCGTTGATGAGGCCCGGTTTCGGTTTGCGGCAGTCGCAGTCCTTCGTGTACTCCGGGACGCTCCCGTGCGGGTGATGCGGGCAGTAATACATACCGTCAAAATGAGCCCCGGATTTTTTGAGGTCATTTTGCATCCATTCGTAGACGGTGAGAACGTCTTGTTCGGGGAAATAGCCGCGCGCGACACCGCTCTGGTTCGTGATGACGAAGACGAGATAGCCGCGGTCGTTGAGATAACGGACTGCTTCCTTCGCGTCGGGCATCCAGGCGAAATCTTCGACGCGGTGCAGATAGTGAACGTCAACGTTGAGCGTCCCGTCACGGTCGAAGAAGACGGCTTTTGCCGCAGTTTCGGTCTTATTTGCCATATTCGAAGTATCCGCCGTCGTCGAGGAAGTCGCAGTATTCCTTGACGGCCGAACGCATGTCATGGAATCCTTCGTCGTAGCCGGCTGCTTCGAGTTTCGTGCGGTCGGCCTGCGTGTAGTTCTGGTATTTGCCTTTGAGGACTTCCGGGAAATCGCGGTATTCGATCACACCCGTGCCGAGTGCGTCGATGACGGCCTGTGCGACTTCGTTGTACGTGTGCGATTCGCCCGTGCCGCAGTTGTAAATGCCGCTCGGTCCCTGATTCTCCCAGAACCAGAGATTGACATTGACAACGTCTTTGACATAGACGAAATCGCGGCGCTGTTCGCCGTCGCCGTATCCGTCTGTGCCGCGGAAGAGGCGTGCTTTGCCCGTTTCTTTGACCTGATGGTAGAGCTGGTAGAAAATCGAGGCCATATTGCCTTTGTGGTGTTCCTGAGGGCCGTAAACGTTGAAATACCGCAGTCCGACGATCTGACTCTTCGCTTCCGGCATAACCTGACGGACATAACGGTCAAAGGCGAGTTTCGAGAACGCATACGGGTTCAGCGCGTCTTCGCATTCGTCGCCTTCGCGGAAGCCGTTTTTGCCGCTGCCGTACGTCGATGCGGACGAAGCGTAGAAGAACGGGATACGGTGCTGCAGGCAGAAATGCAGGACGGATTTCGAGTATTCGTAGTTGACGCGCATCATGTAGTTGACGTCATACTCCATCGTGTCGGAGCAGGCGCCTTCGTGGAAGATCGCGTCAATGTCCGTACCGTCAAAGTCGTCATCCTCGATGGATTTGAGGAAATCGTCCTTATGCTGGTAGTCGATAAACTGCAGTCCGCGCAGGTTTTTGTAGTTCTGACCGTCTTTGAGGTCGTCGACGATCAGGATATCCGTGCGTCCGCGGCGGTTGAGTTCCTTGACGATGTTGCTGCCGATAAATCCGGCACCTCCGGTTACGATAATCATTCGCTTATATCTCCTTCCTGTTTCAGGCGTTTGAGCACCTGCAAAAGTTCTGTGCGGCTGACGGCGTATGTGCCGAGTTTCGCAACGACAACGCTCGCGGCAAGGTTTGCGAGGAATGAACCGTCTTCCGGTTTCAGTCCGCCCGCAAGCGCCATGGCGAAAACGGCGATGACCGTATCGCCCGCGCCGGACACGTCAAAGACTTCCTGTGCGCGTGTCGGGATATGCAGCGCGCTGTCCTCGCGGACGAGGGAAAGTCCTTTTTCCGAGCGCGTGACGATGACGTTGCGGATTTTGTATTTGCGCATGACGTAATGCGCCGCGCGTTCGACGGCCGCGTCGGCATTGTCGATCGGCTGCAAGAGAACCTGGTTGATTTCGCGCAGATTCGGCGTCATGAAGTCGGCGTGGGCGTATTTTGTCCAGTCGCTTCCTTTCGGGTCAACGATGACGGGAACGCCGTGCGCGTGTGCCATTTTGATGATTTCCTGACACGAATGTCCCGTGCAGGCGCCTTTGCCGTAGTCGGAAATGACGACGCAGTCGAGGCTTTCGTTCAGTTTTTGATCGATGTAGTGCAGGAACTGCTTCGAGTCATCGCCCTCGATCGGCGAATCCTCCTCGAAGTCCAGTCGAAGCATCTGCTGATGTCCGCCGACAACACGAAGTTTCGTCGTTGTCGGGCGATCCGTATGGACGAGGCCGCTGTAGTCGATGCCGCAGGACTCGAATTTGTCGAGCAGGACCCGACAGTGCATGTCATCGCCGACAAAGCCCGCGATGCTCGTCCGGCAGCCGAGAAGCGCAAGGTTGTGGGCGACGTTTGCCGCGCCGCCGAGCGTTTCTTTCGATGACGTCACGTGTGTGATCGGCACCGGCGCTTCGGGCGAAATACGCGTCACTTTGCCGTAATAGTATTTATCGAGCATGACGTCACCGACGACGAGGACCTGACACCGTTCCGTTTTGTCGGCGACGAATTCCAAAAGCGCTTCCTTTTCCATGTTTCCCCTCTTTTCTTTTGATGGCTTTTCTTATAATTCTACCACGCGGCACTGATATTGTCCGTAGTGGGACGGCAATTCGTAGGCCGGTTTCCCCTGATATGTGTCAAGGAGTTCTTTCATGTACTTCATGACGACGGCGGGCGGAATGTTTTTCATGCAGGCGAGGTTTTCGTCTCCTTTGCGCGGACATTCGTGGATGCCGCAGGGATGACATTTCTCCGGCGTCTTGATGAGGATGTCTTTCGCGTCATACGGGTAGAATCCCGGAACCGGCGACGCGCCGAACATCGTGACGATCGGGATGTTCATGGCGACGCCGACGTGCATCGGCCCCGAATCGGTCGTCAAAAACAGACAGCAGCGTTTGAGGAGTCCCGCGAGGACAACAAGGCTGACTTTGCCCGTAAAGACGGTGAGTTTCGGACTGTCTTTTTCCTTCATCTGCGCGATGCATTTGTCGACGATTTCGACGTCAGTCGGGCCGCCGAAAAATGCGACATGATATCCCGCTTCGATGAGCTGATCGGCGCAGGTTGCAAAGTATGTGTCAAGCCAGCGTTTTGTTTTCCAGCTCGCGCCGATGTTGAACGCGATGACTTTGTCGTCAAACCGGTAATGACGTTTCCAGATGTCATCGGCTTTTTTCTCGGCTTCTTTCGGGAGCCACATTTCAAGTCCCCCGTCGTCGAGTTTCGTGATGCCGACGGCTTTCTGCAAAACCTCGAAATGTGACGTGATCTGATGCTCGACGGCTTTTTTGTTCGGCAGGACCTGATCGAAAAAGAACGAAAAGCCCGGTTTGCTGTAGCCGACAATGCGTTTTGCCCCGCTGAAGGCCGCGAGTGCCGAGGCGCGTTCGTTGCGGTGCAGGTTGATGACGAGGTCAAAATGTTTCGCGCGCAGTTTGCTCGCGTAGCTCAGCGTCCCGAGCATGCCGCTGTCTTTGCCGTGTTTTTCGATGAGCAGGCATTCGTCGATGTGTTTGTTGTATTCGACGAGATCGCGCAGCGACTTGTCCGTGAGGAGCGTGATCCGCGCCTGCGGATAATTCGTCCGCAATGTACGCAGAATCGGCGTCACGAGCAGCAGGTCGCCGATATGCATCATATTGATGACGAGGATGTTGTTATACTGTTCCACAGAATTCCTCCTAGTTATTCGGCAGCGTCCAGTGACGCACCCTTTTCGATGAGCCACCACGAAAGCGTCCGCATCGCGGGCAGGACGCGGTCCAGTTCGGCGCGTTCGGCATTTTCATCGGCTGTGTCAATCCCCGGCAGGAGCTCGGTGTCCTGACTGTCAACTTTGCCCATGACACGGCTTGACAGCCAATACGAACGGTTAAAGGCAACGGGGACTTTCCCGACCGGCGCGGCGATCGATTCATAGGTGAATCCCTGCAGCGCGATGAGTTCGATGAGTGTCGGCGCAATGCCGGTATGTCCTCCCACCGCGTTTTGCGGCAGGATCGTTTTCGTGATCCCCTGTCCGCAGAGCACGAACGGAACGCTCTGGAACTCGAACATCGTCGGATGAGGCCCCGGATTCGAGCGTACGGCGTGGTCGCCCGTGATGACAAAGACGCTGTCCGGGTATTTTTGCATCGTGTCGCGGACGAATGACGTGACGACTTTGTCCATATACCAGTAATGGCCGAGTTCGAGGGCGAGCTGGTCGGGGTCCGTCTCATCGGGGATGAGTTCGCGGACTTTGGCTTTCGTCCCTTCGAGGTCGAAGCCCTCGGCTGTGACGTCAATGTTATACGGCGGATGATTGGACGTCGTCATGATGACATGAACGGTCGGCGGTTCATCTGCGAGCGTTTCCGCGAGGGCGTTGAAGAGGTTTTCGTCTTTTGTGCCCCATGTATTCGTTTTTTCGGCGTGGAAATCCGGATAGCCGTAGAAATGATCGAATCCCTGTGCCACGGCAAGTTTGCCGATATTATCCCATACCGGCGTGCCGCCGTACCAGAAATCGACCTGATAGCCGAGTTTTTGGAACTGCGGCGCGATCGACGTCGGATACACTTCTTTGAAGCTGCGCGGCTGATAATTGACGCGGATATTGACCTCGGATAATCCCGTGATGACGCCCGTGATCGCCGCTGAAGTGAAGTCGCCGTTCGGCATGAACGACGGTGTATAATAGCAGTTATCCTCGCGGATCAGGCTTTTGAGTCCGTCCATCGCATGCAGATCGGCGTATTTGTCGAGGAGCGGCCACTGCGCCCACGTTTCGCCGAGGATGATGAAGATATGTTTCGGCTTGGCGATTTTCGCACCCGGCGCCGTTCGCGTCAAATACGGTGTCAGGTCACTCGACTGCAGATCCGTATGACCGGCGATCTGCTGCGCGTACATGCGGATATTTTCGCGGTGAACGCCGCTGATGTTGCCCGCTTTCATCTTCTTTTCGGATGCCTGGGCGCGGTACATGGCCTGAAAATCGTCGAGGATACATTCGTTGAGGAAATCGTCTTTCGTTGTACCGGCGTTTTCCCAGTTGATCCCCGTCGCATAGTTGACGCCGCCGCCGAAACGGCAGAATACGGCGAAAAACGCGGTCGCGAGAACGAGCGTTAAAATAAAGACGCCTTTGCGGACGGCCGTCGCAAACATCGGCACGGGGATCGTTTGACGCGCGAGGATTTTTTTCAGGATATACCAACAGATGACGGTCAATCCGATCGCGATGAGGAGGCGCCACGGCAGGCCGTATTCCTGTACCATCGTCATAAAAAGTGCCTGACGATCATCATGCCAGCCCTGCAAAACCTGCAGTCCGTATGTCATATGGAATTCCTGATAATACGGAAACCGCGCCTGAAACAGGACGGCGAGCAGGAACGATCCGATCGTCCCGATCGCGAGGCGCAGACGCGCAAAACTCCACTCCGGACGAATCAGTCCCGGGAGCGTGACGAAAAGAAAGGAAACGAGCGTGACGGCGCCGGCGCTTTTTAACGAAAGCCGCAGTCCCGTCCAGTTCGCCTGTAAGAGATCCCCCGCCGTGACGTCAGCGCCCATGAAACTTGACATCCAGCCCATGAAATACAGACGGTAAAGGCAGATGACGGCGAGCAGGACGAGAAACAGGCGCAGATCGCGCTGGATATTGGCAAAATATGTGTTTAATCGCATGGGAGCAGACCTTCCAGTTTCGCTTCGACCATCGCCGGCGTGATGACGTCAAGACAGTCGAGTTCTTTCGGGCAGGCGCGTTTCCAGCAGTCTTTGCAGTCACGCGGAACTTCGAAGGCGTTTTCGGGGTGTCCGAAAGGGCCGTTGCGGTTTGCATCGGTCGGTCCCATGATCATGATCGTTTTCGTGCCGACGCCGGCCGAAAGATGAACCGGTCCCGTATCGCCGCCGATGGTGATTGCGGCGTTTTGCAGGATAAATGTCAACTGTTTGAGATTCGTCTTGCCGACGAGGCTGACGGGTGGAATCTCCGCCTTTGACATAATGTCAGCAGCGAGCTGCGTGTCCAGTGCGCCGCCGCCCGTGAGGACCGGGACGATCTTTTTGCTGTAGAGCCAGTCGCAGAGCTCGGCGAAATATTTTGTTGGCCAGCGTTTATTCGGCCAGTTTGCACCGACGGCGAGTGCGGCGTAACGGTTTGCCATCGACGCTCCCGCCTGCGCCATGCGCGCCGCGGCGAGATCCTGTTCGCGCGGCGGAACGACGAGCGGGAAACGAATGTCACGGACTTTGCAGCCGAGTTCGCGCGCAACGTCAAGATAACGTTCGACGATGTGACCGTCGGCGTGAGGTCCGATGACGGGACGCGAAACGCGGTCGCTTCCCTCGCGCATGTTGCACATGCCGAGTTTGACGGGCGCTTTCGCGAGATAGGCAATCGCGGCGGATTTGAACAGTCCCTGCAGATCGAGGACGGCGTCGTACGACTCCTCCTGAATGATTTTGCGGAACGGCCCGATATTTTTCATAAACCCGCCGAAGGATTTGAATTCTTTTTTATGGAAGACGATGATGCGGTCGACGCAGGGATTGATCGTCAGGAGATCGTAAGCCGGCGGCTCGACGACCCACGTGACTTTTGCGTCCGGAAATGTTTCCTTGATCGCATGCGAAACCGGCAGAGCGTGGATGACGTCGCCGATTGCGCTCAATTTAATGATGAGGATGTTTTTCACGATTTCGCGCTTTCCTCCTGAATTTTGCGGATGACGTTCGTCGTCGAACGCCCCGCGACGAGGTTGACGAGTTCGACGCGTCCGCCGTAACTTTGGACGATTTTCGCCTCGGGGAGCGTCGCGATCGTGTAGTCGCCGCCTTTGACATAAACGTCGGGTTTGACTTTCGCGATGAGCGCCTCCGCGGTCTGTTCGCCGAAAATGACGACATAATCGACGGCTTTTAAGGCGCCGACGACTTCAGCGCGGTCGAGTTCGTTATTGATGGGACGCCCTTCCCCTTTGAGTCGGCGCACGGACGCGTCGCTGTTGAGTCCGAGGACGAGGCAGTCGCCGAACGAACGCGCCTTGGTCAAATAACGGACATGTCCCGCGTGCAGGATGTCAAAGCAGCCGTTCGTAAAGACGACTTTTTGTCCCGCGGCGCGCAGCGTTTCGCAGAATGCCGCAATGCGTTCCTGTGGAATGAGCATGATTTATCTCCTTATCTCCGAGTGGAAGTTGCCGTAAAGCGCCTGACGCAGTTCGCTGTCCGAAACGGTTGACGTGCCGAGTTTGCGGACGGCGATACCGGAAGCGATGTTGCTGAGTTCGGCGGCTTTTGCGGGTTCTACGCCGGCGGCAAGGGCAAGAATGACCGTCGCGACGCAGGTATCGCCCGCGCCTGACACGTCAAAGACTTCACTTTTGTCCGAAACGGGGATGTTATGCGCGGATCCGTCCCGCTCGAAGAGAACCATGCCTTTTTCGCCGCGCGTCACGAGCACGCCGTCCGCGTCAAGGTCGGCGAGGAGTTCGCGCCCGGCGGCGTAAAGGTCTTCTTCTGACGTCAATTCGCGGCCGACGGCGGCGGCGAGTTCGGCGTCATTTTGTTTGACATAGCCGATGCCGCGGAAACGGCGGATCGCGTAACGCGAGTCAACGATGCTCGGAATCTTGTGTTCGCGGCACCAATTGATGAGTCGATTTTTGATCGTCTCCGTCACGGTTCCCGCGCCGTAATCGCTGATGACGACACCGCGAACCTGCGGCAGAACGACCTCGATATAGCGGAGCATTTCGGCTTCAAACGCCGGCGACATCGGTTTTTTACTTTCGCGGTCGATGCGTACGATCTGCTGACTGACTGTCGCGCGGCCGCCCGCGATAATCCGCGTTTTCGAGATTGTCGGGCGATCGTCGTCTGCGAGCAGGCCTTCCGTGTGGACACCGTTTTTCTCGAGAATGCCTTTTAATCCGCGCGCCGAGCTGTCATTGCCGAGCAGTCCGACGGCGTAAACGTTTCCGCCGAGCGTTGCGGCGTTGTTGACGACATTGGCCGCACCGCCCGCAACGATTTTTTCGCCGACCTGTTCGAGTACGAGGACCGGCGCCTCACGCGAAATGCGCGAAATGCGTCCGTCAAGGTAAATGTCGGCAACCATATCGCCGATAACGAGGACCGGCTGGCCCTGTATAGCGTCAATAATCGGTTCTAATTCCTGATTCAAGCGATCTCCTCCTTTATGTTGACTTACCACGGTGTGAACTGAACCCGAACATGCCACGTATTGCCTAAGGATTTATAGCGCAAAATCGACTGTGCGCAATGCATGTCATGGAACCAGTAATAGTCGATATTATCCCATTCTTTACGATCCCAGCCGTAGCGTGTACCGAGGGCAAGACGGTTGTTATCGTCAACGCGGTAACTGAAACCGCTTTCGAGGCGTTGCCGATAATCTTCCGTGTCAAAGTCAAAGACGGAATTTTCCTTCGTACGCTTATTATAATGATAGCCGACATAAGAAGACCAGCGATCATCGTAGTCATGCGTCAAAACCGCGTCAGCCGTGACACCGTCGATGCGGGATTTGTCATACGACTCGCGCGTGATTTCGTAGCCGGTTGCCAGATGAAGAACATTTTTGCCGAATTCAATCGGGTCATGCATCAATTGGAAACTATAGTTGCTGTGATTACTGTGGACGCCGTTGCCGTACCAGCGGCCGAATTCAAATCCGAAATTGTACGCCAGCGGCGAATGTCCGAAATGACGTCCGTAACTCCAGACAAAGGAAGGTTCACGTTTAATCCAGTTATTGTCACTGTCTTCGAAATGACCGTAAACGATTCCCGTTTCCATATTGCGGTTATAATATTTGACGTCATAATTGCTGCGCCAATGCTGACGCGCCGAAAGGTCAAGATTGAAATGACCTTTAAAATGGTTATTGATCGGATACGTCATATATTGACGCACCCAGACACCGTCGTCGGAATTGTAACCGACACGCGGGAGCTCGCGCGTTTCTCTGCCGTCACCGGCCGTCGTTTCGTAATGATCCCGCGTCATAATGAGCGTATTTTTGATCCAGAAACGCACCTTGTCGAGGACAACTTTTTTCGTTTCCGGATAATACGTCAATTTATCGGCACTGAGCTTATAGTCCGGGCGTTTCGCGCTGCAGTGCGTTTCCGTCCCGTGATGGACGACGATACGATCCGGATAAAATTCGAACCGTTTGCCCGTGATATACCGGTCGTCGACTTTACCCGAAGCTTCACTCATCGTGCCGGTTTTTGTACCGTAATTGTAGTTCGTTTCGTAGCCGTCGAGGATGATTTTCGGCTGATTCGGCGTCATTTGCAGCATATGCGCTTTGCCCGGGATATGGATTTCCTGTTTCTGCAGGTTGCCCGAAACGTCCTCGCTCTCGAAGCGGTGTGCGTCAAGCTGCAGGACTTTGACTTTTCCCTTGGCGATAAAGTCACCCGTACGTTCATCATAGGTCAAATCATCACCTTCAAACGCAACCGGCATCGGTTTCTGCGGGTCGAGCGGACGACGCAGGTGGTTTTTCATCGTCTCGGCGTCACTGACGAGCTGCTTTTGTTCCGATGTCAGCACATCCGTGCGGGCAGCACGATGACGAGCCTCGAGATAATCGAGTGCCTCGATGCCCGTATCCGAGTCCGCGTGATACGTTGACGCCTGCGCGGCCGTTCCCGGCAGCAAAATAACCGCCGAAAGCGCGCCCAGAAATAGTTTACTCTTTATTTTCATCCGGTAAGTCTCCCATTCCAAAAACTAGTTACCTTAATAGTACAACATACGCCGTATTCACGCAAACAAAAAGGAGGCTGCCGCGTCAATTTGCGTCAGCCTCCTCACCGTTTCCCGATTATTTCTGCAGAATTCCGTTATTCGGCGTCAACCGTCATCGTGACAACGCCGTAAACCGTATCATCGGTTTTCGTTTCGATGATCAGTTCCGTACCTTCCGGCAGGTCGATATTTTTGCCTTTGACAAAAGCACCGGCAACAATACCGGCCGGTCCGAGAACCGCAATGCCCGCGATACTTGCGCCTGCGGCCATCGCGAGATTTTTCATCTCTTTCTTGGCTTCTTCGCCGATATACGTATCAACGTACGTGCCGTCGATGGATTTCGTCTTGTTGAAATCAATGTCAACCTCGGCATTGCGGCCGAAATTGCGAGCCTGTTTGACTTTCTGAACCGTGCCTTCGCCCGGAAGTCCCTTCGCGAAAACGAGTTTGCCGTTGACGACGACGTCTTCGGCAACTTTGAACTGAACCGTGTCACCGGCTTTGAGTTTCTTAGCATTAATCGGCGTAACGAGCGCAACTTTAATGAGCGTTCCCGCCGGAACGACTACCTGCTGCAGCGGCAGATCCTTCGTGCCAAACGAAGCGATGCCGAGATCCCCGAGGCGTTTTTTATACGTGCCCGTGTTCGTCTTGCCTTCCATCATCATTTCGAGGGAGACAATACGCGTGTCAACCGGCTTCATGCTGACTTCATGGTCGATATTCCATTCAATCGCATTGAGGCCCGTCAAAATCGACGGCTGCGGACTGTTCGTATAAACTTCGTCATAAAGGGCGTTGAGGCGGCTCATCATGCTGCCGCTCCGATGGCGTCCGTCATAATCTTTTTCGAGTTTGTTGAGGCGGTCGATGACCGCACCGGTCTGCTCCGTACCGTACGTATCCGTCTCGAGGTCGGCGAGCTTGGCCTGCACGGTTTCCGGTGTGGCGGCTGCGGCAGATCCGAGCGTCGAAATGACAAATACGGCACAAAGAAGAGCACTCATCCATTTTTTAAACAAGGCAATTCCCCCTCTTCTGTCAACGATTGCTTATCCTATATTCTCTCTTAATTCTTTGAAAAGGGCCTGAAATCCTTCTTTTTTCTCTGCCTGCTTTGAAATCTTTTGACGGTGTTTCTGGAGGCGTTCCTCGGCGATCTGACCTTCGCGTTCGACCGCCTCGTAATGGCTGGCATTCGTCTCGTCGCCGAAGCCTGCTCCGGCCGGCTCCGGATGAATCATGATGTCAAACGTGCCGAACGCGCGGCGGATGCCCTGTTCGATCTCGTCGCAGACGGCATGGACGCGCGAGAGCGGCATGTTGCCGTCAAAGAGAACATGAACGTCAAGCAGGCGATACGATCCGGAACGGCGCGTACGCATGCAGTGATAGCCTTTGACCTCCGGGCAGTGCCGGATAATGGCGCCGATTTTGCGCTCCTCATCTTTCGGCAGGCTTTCGTCCGTGAGTTGGCGCGTCGACTCGACGATCATTTTCCAACCGGCGTGGAAGATGATGCCGGCGACGAAGATCGCGATAACCGGGTCGAGCCACGGCCAACCTGTGAGTTCCATAAGTCCGAGTCCGACGAGAACGCCGACTGACGTCCAGATGTCGGAACGCAGATGGAGTCCGTCGGCCTCGAGCGCCTGCGATTCCGTTTTCTTCGCGACGCTCATGAGGCGCGCCGAAACGAAATAGTTGATAACAATCGAGACGATCATAATCGCAATGCCGTAGCCGAGTCCCTCCGGCACGGCCGCTTCGTGGAATTTGTCGACGGCTTCGTAGACGATACCGATGGCCGCGCCGACGATGAGAAGTGCTTCGACGGCAGCGGAAAGGTTTTCGTATTTGCCGTGTCCGTAGTCATGTTCCTGATCCGGCGGTGTCACCGATTTGTGTACGGCCCAATACGCAATGAGCGCGGCGATCAGGTCAACGCCGGAATGCAGGGCTTCCGACACGAGGCTCAATGCCCCGACAGAGAGGCCGACGACGAGTTTTAAGAGCACGAGCGTCGTGTTCGAGATAATCGACAGGAGCGAGGTTCTCTTCTTTAAACGATCCGTTTCTGTCATGGTAATTCCTTCTTTCTATGTACTCCATGCATGAAATAAATTTTGCGAAAAATTGCTGGACAAAGTTTCGACCACCCGCTATAATGAGTGTATCGAGAAATCGATCTACTCAAAAGCACTTATTTTTATATTTGTTCTTGCTTTTCGGCGCCGACGCAGGCGCCTTTTTTCTTGCCCTTTTTCCTGCCAACCGATAACGATTTACAGAGTAAATTCGATTTCATTTTCATTTACCTTCAGAATGCACGAAAAGCTCCCGATAACGGGAGCTTTTCCTTTTTGCGGAATCGCAGATTCTGTGTGATGTTGTCAGTGCGGCAGGGCGAAGATGTAGTCGACGATCTCGCGCATCGGCGAATTGTAGCTGTACGGCAGCGGGGGGCCGCTTTCCGTACGTGAGTCGATGACATCTTTCGTGTCATAGATCTGTACCATCGAAGCGAAGATCTGATACGTTCCCTTTTCGCGGTCAAACTGGACGGCGTAGACGAAACGGCGGTTCTTGTTCGCTTTGACAACGGCAATACGCGCGTCAACGAGCTTGTCATCGTAAAAATTCACGGAGTCCGTGTCAACATAATAGCCCGTGGAGCCATCCGCGTCGACAAATTCCATGTTTTCCGCCGCGCAGACGGAACTCAAGACCAGCATGAGCGCTGCAATAAGCACTCCGATCCGTTTTACCGGCATGACGTTCCCCCGCTTTTCCCTCAATTTCATCAATAGTCGACTAAGGATACAAAAGTAATTATAAGAAAAAACGGGGCTGACGTCAAGCGTTGCCGGCGTGTCAGATGGCTGTTTTAACGGGATTTTAACCCACATTTCGTGTCAGCAGATACGCGGTACGAGATTGCCGAGCGGCATGTCAACGACGCGGATCCCGCCGATCGGAGTACGAAGACCGACTTCGCCGGCGCCTTCCTCGGTCGTTTCGCCGATGATGCAGGCGTCTTTGCCGTATTCGTTCGCGCGCATGACCGCAAGTACCGCGTCCGCTTCTTCCGCCGGGACAAACGCGATGCATTTGCCTTCGTTGGCGAGATACAAGGGATCAAAACCGAGAATGTCACAGACCCCCTGGACTTCGGGGCGGATCGGCAGCGCGTCCTCCTCGATAAGGATGCCGCATCCGGATGACTCGGCGATTTCGTTCAGAACAGCCGCAACGCCGCCGCGTGTCGGATCGCGCAGAACGGGAACGTCGGGCGCCGTTTCGAGGATCGCTTTCGTGAGTCCGTTTAAGGGCGCACAGTCCGTCGTAATCGTCGGGGGGAGTTCGAGTCCGTGACGGCTCGCCATAACCGTCGCTGCGTGGTCACCGATAAAGCCCGAGAGCAGGACTTTCATGCCCGGTTTGACATTTCGCGGCGAGATATGCGTGCCCGGAATGATGTCGCCGATGCCCGCGGTATTGATGAAAATACCGTCGGCCTGACCTTTGGCGACGACTTTCGTGTCACCCGTGACGATCATGACGCCGGCTTTGTCCGCCATTTGACGCATCGTATGGAGGATCGTCCGCAGATCTTTGATCGGGAAACCTTCTTCGAGAATAAGTCCGACCGAGATATACCGCGGCACCGCGCCCGTCATCGACAGGTCATTGACCGTACCGCAAACGGCGAGTTTGCCGATATTGCCGCCCGGGAAAAAGAGCGGCTGCACGACGTAAGAATCCGTCGTAAACGCGACATTACCGCTCATGTTGACGGATGCGCCGTCGTGGAGTTCATTGAGGAGCGGATTGCCGAATTCCGGCAGGATGACCTTTTCCATGAGATCGCGGCTGATTTTGCCGCCGGCTCCGTGCGCCATCGTAATGCAGTCATTTGCCATAGATAAACCTCCCGCGGCCGTATTTATACCAGGCCGCACAAACGCCTTCGACGGAAACCATGCAGGGTCCGACTGCATGCGTCGGGATGCAGGCTTTGCCGAACAGCGGACATTCGACGGGTTTTACGACACCGCGCAGGACATCGCCGCAGCGGCATGCCGTCTTTTTCGGGACCGTCTGAATGTCAAGCGGCAAAATCCGTTCAATGTCATGAGCCGCGAACGCATCGCGCATACGGAGACCCGATTTCGGTACCATACCGATCCCGCGCCATTCGGCGTCAACGGGTTCATACACCTGCTCCGTCAATTGACGCGAAACGGGATTGCCGTCCGTGCGGACAACGCTCGGATATTCGTTTTCGACCGCCGCTTCGCCGCGCGCGGCCATTGTCGTGAGGCGCGCGAGCGAACGCAGAATCGGCACGGCTTCAAACCCCGTGACAACGCCCGGCAAATGATACTGCGCCGGTAAAAATGCAAACGGCTTCGTCCCCGTGATGACGCAGACATGACCCGGCAGAATAAAACCGTCGACTTTGACGTCCGGATCGTTTAAGAGCGCATGCATGACCGGCGGGACGAGTTTGTGCGCCGAAAGCATGTAGAGATTTTTGAGCCCCTGTTTTTCGGCGGCAATGACCGTCGCGGCCGCCGTAGGAGCCGTCGTTTCAAACCCGACGGCGAGAAAAACGACTTTTTTATCCGGATTTTCCGCCGCCACTTTGACACTGTCGAGCGGCGAGTAAACGATGCGGATATCCGCACCTTTTGCGCGCACTTCATTCAGACTCGAACGCGATCCCGGAACTTTGAGCATGTCGCCGAATGTCGTGATAATGACGTCATCGCGCTCCGCATAAGCGATCGCTTTATCCATATAGGAATCCGGCGTCACGCAAACCGGGCAGCCCGGACCTGACACGAGTTCGACGTTTTCGGGCAATAATTGACGGATACCGGCACGGAAAATCGACACGGTATGCGTCCCGCAAACTTCCATAAAACGGAGCGGACGACCCGCCGCTTTCGCTTCACGTTCGATGACGGCGACGAGTTCCTGCGCCTGACGACGCTCTTCCTGCGCGCTCACGAGAACTGCTCCCGATCGAGCGGTCCCTCGACCTTGCGCGGTGCGCCGTGCATTTCGGCGAGAAGATCATTTGTCTCGTCAAAATCGTCTTTTTCTACTTTCTGGATGGCAAAACCGGCGTGGACGAGGACGTAATCCCCGACGGCCGTTTCCGGCAGCAGCATGAGACTGACGTCACGCGTGACACCGGAAAGTTCGACTTTGCCCATCATTTGATCGACAGCGACTACTTTCGCTGGTACTGCTAAACACATATAGAATATCCCTTTCCGGAAAATTTGACTTGACTTATTCGGACTGAGCGGCCGTAACCTGCTCGCGGACACATTCCTCGGCGACCGTCGAGAGATCCTGATCCCCCGTTACGTCTTTCGGCTGAACGTCAACGCCCCAGGCCTTGAGTTCCTTGACGGCATTTTCCGCCATGACGGGGAGAATCGCCTGCATGCCCGGCGAGAGTTCGACGCCGGCTTCGAGGTCATACGGCTGGGCGCCGATGACAACGACATGCGGGATACGCTGATCCGTCACGGCGAGGAGCGCGAGTACGTCCTGAATGCCGACTTCGTGCGCGGAAAGCTTATCCTGAAAATGCTCCATAACGGCGTCATTTTCGAACCGGAACGTTTTGCCCGGTACATCGCCGCCGTTAATCGAGTCGATAATGAGCAGGTTTTTCGTGCCCGTGACATACTGCGTCAGTTCGATACCGAGCGTACCGCCGTCAACGAGCTGGACGTTGTCCGGGAACGTATAATGACGGTCAAGATATTCGATGACACGAACGCCGAAACCTTCATCGCGCAGGATGACGTTGCCGACGCCGAGTACGGTGATTTCCGCCGGATGCAGGACGGGATCCTGATTCCAGAGGCTTGTTGTTTCGCTCATGTCAATTCTCCTTATGTTTTATTTCGCGGCAAGCTGCTTTTTCGCGGCAACGCGGTCCTGCAGCCATTCGCACCATGCATCAACGCCCGTGTCCTTCGTGCAGGACGCTTCAATGATTTTGACGCCGGGGTTCAGCGTGTCAATGTCTTCCTCGGCACCTTTGAGGTCAAAGTTGCAATACGGCAGAATGTCAACCTTGTTGAGGACAACAACGGATGCTTCCTTGAACATCAACGGGTATTTCATCGGTTTGTCGTCACCTTCTGTGATCGAGAGGATAACGCCTTTTTCATCCTCGCCGACGGCGAATTCCGCCGGGCAGACAAGGTTGCCGACGTTTTCGACGATGAGCAGGTCAAGATTGTCGAGGTCAAGACGCGGCAGGACATTCTGAACCATTTTCGCGTCAAGATGACAGCCGCCTACCGTATTGATCTGAATGACCGGTACATGATGCTTTTCGATGCGATCGGCATCTTTTGACGTGAACAGATCGCCTTCGACGACAGCCATGCGGAGTTTGTCTTTCAGCTTCTCCATCGTTTTCTCGAGGATTGACGTCTTGCCCGATCCCGGCGAACCCATGAGGTTCAGGACATAGATGCCTTTTTCCGTAAAGAGCTTCTGATTCTCTGCCGCAACGGCGTCATTTTCTCCCAGAATATCTTTCATGACTTTAATTTCTGCCATCAGTCTACCTCCAAATACTCTACCTGCATTTCGCGGCCGGATATGATTTTCAGGACGCCGTCCTTACATTCCGGGCACCAAAAATCGTAATTGTCAATGTCAAACTCTTTGCCGCACTTCGTGCAGCGTCCGCGAAGCGGCGTACGGCGGAGAACGAGTTCCGCCTCGTCCGCGAGCGTCCCTTTTTTGATCATGTCAAAACTGAACGTCAGCGATTCCGGCTCGACGCCTGACATTTTACCGACAACCAGTCCGACGCGGTTGATTTTTTTTGCGTTGTTCTTTTTCGCGTAGTCAAGGGCGATGTCCAGGATGCCCTCAGCCAGTGACATTTCGTGCATGGTTCCCTCACATCGGTTCAGCGCGCAGAAAACGCTCCTTCGGCCATCGGGAGGCTGAAGGAGCGTTTCACTGCTGACCTTAAACTTGTCTCTTATAAGTCTGCTTCCAGCGAATGCTTCATGAATACCTTCAGGATATCCGTCAGCTTCGTTTTCGCCGGGCTGTAGTCAATGGTCGTTTCACCCTCATGAGCGTGAATATGAACATACAGAACACCCGGAAGTCCGAGAAGTTCCTTTTCAACAGCCTTAGCGTTCTCGTCCGTATAACCGTTGACATTGAACTGAAGGCGCGTATTGCCGTTAAGCTGGCCGCATCCGCATTCTGCACACATAGATAAGATCCTCCTTAAAATCAGTTAAACCAGTTAATTATTCATCAAATCCATTTTCCAGGAATGATTTTCTTGTTCTTGTCATCGACTTCGCAGTCATCCAACGGTTTATGCGGCAGGAACTTAAGGCCGGAGAACATACTCGAAACCTCGCCTTCACCTTCCATAAACTCGGCGCGGACAACCATGTAGAGATGGCCGAGAGCGAAGATGATGATGAACCAGGCAACATAATGATGGATGTAGTGAGACATCATTTCCGTGCCGACAAGCGTATTGACCCAATTGAAGAGCCAGCCGCCGACGCTGCTCGGGTTTTTGACAAAATACATCGCATAACCGGTCAGCATTTCGATGAGAACGAGAACGTACAGACCTGCATACGACATACGTGCGAGCGGATTACGCAGGAACGGGGAATGTTCCGGACGAATCAGCATATAATGCAGGGCGACTTCAACGGTCTCACGATAAAAATGACCTTCCCAAACGCGCGGGAACAGGCGGTCGCCTTTATTGACGATAAACCCGTAAATGCGCAGGATAAACGAAGCGGTAAACAGGAACGCAAAGATGAAATGGATATTGCGCATCCAATACATGGAGAAGTACGTATCCGTCGGCTCGAGGCCGGAGCCCGCAAGCGGTTTCGTGATCAAAAGTCCCGTAACGAACAGGGCAATGATTGACACGACCATGATCCAGTGGAAAATGCGCAGAAACGGACTGAACAGGTAGTATACCCGTCGTTTTTGCTCGATATACATGCGTTTACTCCCTCCTCTCAGGAAAAATCAGAATCACTCGTCAACACGCGTACCGGAATACGGATCGGTGGTTACGACGCGAATCTTCTCTCCCTTGGCATTGAAGAGGTGAGTTGCGCAAGCCATGCACGGGTCAAACGAACGGATGACACGGACAAGCTCGATCGGCTTCGACGGATCCTGTACATGCGTATCCATCATTGCCATCTCGTAAGCGCCGTGACCGGCTTTGTCATCACGCGGGCAGGCATTCCAGGTAGTCGGAACGACGGCCTGATAATTGTCAATCTTGCCGTCCTTAATGACAACCCAGTGAGAGAGTGCACCGCGCGGTGCCTCATAGAAGCCGACACCTTTGCAGGTTTTCGGCCATTTGTCCGGATCCCACTTGTCCGTATTGGCAACTTTCGTATCGCCGCTCTTGATGTTGGCGATGAGTTTATCATAGAAGAATTTGTTGATCTCGGCATTGACCTGGCAGTCAAGTGCACGGGCAGCCGTACGGCCTACCATCGTCGGCAGCCAAACTTCCGGAGCAAGGTTCAGGAGTTTGGAAACGGCGTTGATCTGATCGAGCATCATCTTTTCTGCCCAAGTCGGTTCGCCTAAGAGACCTTTCTTGGCTTTCGTGTAGATGATGATATAACGAGCAAGCGGACCGACTTCGCCGAGTTTGCCGTTCCATTTCGGCGTCTTAAGCCAGGAATATTTGCCGCCTTCGTTGAGTTCTTTCCATTCGGTCTGCGTACCGACTTTCGGGCCCGTGAATTTCGGTTTCGTCTGACCTTCCCACGGTCTCAGATCGCGCTGGCTTCCGGCATCGTATTCGTACCAGGAATGCTCGACACCTTCCGTAAGGACAGACGGATCGTTGATGTCATCGGCGTTGATTTCCGTGAATTTCTCATTCGGGCTGCCGAAGTTTTCAACAACACCGTTGCAGCGGATGAGCAGATTCGAGAAGAAGTCACCGTTTGACGTGCCGGAGAACGGTTCGATCGGATAGGAACCGTAACCGACGACGCATTTCTTCGCCATACCGCCGCCGTCGACACGACCGGCTTTGACGTACGTTGCCGCAATGGCAACGGCATCCGGAATGTAGAAGTTGTTGACAAGCGTACGGCCGAGATTGATGGCACGGTCAACGATCTGCAAACGCGCGACATTGACCGGAGCATTGCCGTCCTCGAGGGAAATCGAGCAGGGCATACCGCCGACAACATAATGCGGATGCGGGTTTTTGCCGCCGAAAATAACATGCGGCGTAACGAGCTCACGCTGTTTGTCGAGCATCTCGAG
>CACXCC010000126.1 GCA_902766015.1 uncultured Veillonellaceae bacterium | reverse complement strand
GAATTCCTGTGTGAGCAGGTTATTCGGTTCTTCGTAAAGGTAGCCGTTTTTCGAGAAGAAGAGCCGCGTGATGTTCTCGTCGAGTGTCAATGTGTCGTCAAGCAGGGAGAGATATTTGGCAACGCCGCCCGTAATGCCGTAGCAGACGGCTTTTTCTTCCAACGTGTAGGAAGGTGTAAATGCAGCAGCTTCACGGTACGGGAACGGTTTTAAGTGCAACTGCGCTGTACGGCGGCCGAAAAGTGGGCTTTTTTCGCTGAGGACTTCGTCTTCCATGAAACTGACGGAGGAGCCGCAGAGGATCAGGAACATCTGACCGGAACTCCATTCGGTGTCAATATATTTCTGCATGACGGAGAGCAGGGGCGCATCCTGTTCGACGAGATAGGGCAGTTCGTCGATGACGAATACGATGCGCTCGTTTTGACATTGACGCCCGAGGAATGAAAAGAGTTCTTCATAGGAGCGGAATGACACGCCCGTCATTTCCGGTGCGAGTGCGTCAAGGACACGCCGGCTCATGAGTTCCAGATTTTTCTGCGCGCCGCTTTGGATGGCGGTGTAAAAGACAGCTTTTTTGTCCGTGACGAATTCCTGCAGCAGGGTCGATTTCCCGATGCGCCGCCGTCCGTAAAGGATCAGCATTTGAAATCCGTCACGGCGGTAGAGTTCGTCCAATTCGTCGAGTTCATGTCGGCGGCCGATAAATTGTTTCATGTCAGGACTCCTTTCATTGAAATACGTTTCATTGAATCATGTTTCAATGAATTACGTTTCAATAAAAGTATATCACTTATTGAATCGTGTTTCAATGAAACATAATTCAGTAAAAATGTTCTTACCAAACTTTGACGCCAAAGCATAAAAAGAACACCCGCCGCGCGGCAGGTGTTCTTTTTATCACATCGAAATCGTAAACTGGATCATCTCTGTCTTCTCCCAGTACCGCACTGAGAGATTTCCTTTGAGGAGATGCATGAGCTCGTCGGCCATCGAGAGGCCGATGCCGTAGCCGGATTTTTGGCTGTTATGGGATTCGTCGCCGCGGTAGAATCGTTCGAAAAAGCGGCTGTAATCGACATGTTTGCCCTCGGCGTAGGTGTTCGCGATGACGGCCGTAAAGCCGTGACCGATTTTTTTCGGCTGGAGGCTGACGGCGACGGTGCCGCCTTCGTCGCAATATTTGACGGCGTTGTCGACGAAGATGTTAAACACGGTGTAGAGGCATTTGCCGTCCGTTTTGGCGTGAACGTTCGGCTTGATCGAGATCGTCATCTGTTTGCCTTGATCGAGCGCGACCTGCTCGAATGACTCGGCGGAGTTGCGGAGCGTTTGGGACACGTCAACGTCACTGATGACGAGATCCTGCTTCGAACGTTCGTCCATTTTCGCGAGCGTGATGAGGTCGTTGATGAGTCCCGTTTGTCGTTTGACCTGTGTGAGAATGTTCGTCGTCCATTCGCTTTTGCCGTTGATCATTTCGATCGCTTCGGCGTTCGCCGAGATGATCGCGATCGGCGTTTTGAGCTCGTGGCCCGCGTTCGTGATGAAGCGTTTCTGGTTTTCCATGTTCGTGATAAACGGCTTCATGATGCGGTGGGAAAGCGCCGCGGCGATTGCGATAAAGAGCAGGATGATAATGCACCCGAAAATGACGGATGTGCGCAGCGAGCGGCGAATCGAGAGGACGTTTTTCGTGCAGTCAAGCACGACGACGAGTTCGGAGCCGTCTTCCTGCGTCGTTATCATGTAGCGGTATTCGGCACTGCCGCGCCGCATCGTTCCCGTGTCCGTTCCCGAATGACGCATGACGTCAGCGTAGGAAATGGCGTCATTGATACTGAACGCAGCGATGTGATTGACGTCACCCCAGATCGGCGTGCCTTCGGCGTTAAACAAAATGCTGTAGTAGCGCGTCTGATAGGAAAATTCCGGTGCCTTTGACCAGTCGTCAACGTCAAAAAGCTGCCAGATCGGCATCCACGGTGTATTGTGGCGGACATAGTCGGCCGGGAGTGTTCCGCGGTTGTTTGTGATCGCGGAGAGCAGCGTGTCCATTTCCGACGTTTCGCGGGCGTAGTTAAAAATGTTGATGACGCCGAGTACGCCGACGATGATGATGATGACGGCCGCGGTCGCCGCGACCATAAATTTCCGGTGCAGCCGGCGGATCATATTCATAAAACCGCCTCCTTTTGTGAGTTTTCCCGGATACCGGGGTTGACATGTCAAAACGCGTCAATTTGCGGTCTGCAACCGGAACGACTGCCCTTCCTCGCCCTCGATCGTAATGTCAGCCCGTACGGCATGCAGTTTCTCGCGCAGATACGAAATGTAAATCCAGACAATCTGCGGATCGGCGTCCGCGTCATTTTTCCAGACGTGGTCGAAGATGTCCTGCGTGCTGAGTTTTTTGCCGCGGTTCAGCATGAAAAATTCCATGAGGCGTGTCTCCTTGCCGGAGAGGCGTACGTCATTCGTGCACTTGAGCGCCTGTTCGTCAATGTCAAGCGTCACGGAACCAACAGTCAACTTTTGCGGCGTGAACGTCTCCGCCGTGCGGCGCGTCGCGGCGCGGATCCGTGCGACGAGTTCCGGCATCGCAAACGGTTTCGGCAGGTAATCGTCGGCGCCGGCGTCAAGTCCCGTAATGCGATCCTCGATCTCGGCTTTTGCCGTCAGCATGATGACCGGCGTGACATTGCCGCTCGCACGGATTTCTTTGAGCGCCTCGATGCCGTCTTTTTTCGGCATCATGATATCGAGGAGGATGCAGTCGTAGACGTTTGCGGCGGCGTTTTTGATCGCCGCTTCGCCGTCAAAAACGGGGTCGACTTCGTATCCGAGGTGGCGCAGAATCGCCGTTTCGGCCGAGGAAAGCGCGCGTTCGTCTTCAGCGAGTAAGATTTTCATACAGTCAGAGTCCTTTCGTCAGGTAGTATCAACGTCAATGTTCCGCGCGGATGAGGTTGCGGATCGTCTGCATCGAAAGATCGCAGGATGCAAGCTCGTCGGCGCAGCGTTTGAGTTCGCGGACGATGAGTTCCGGATTTTTGATGTCATGTTTGTATTTCATTTCGTGTTCGAGGCTTGCCCACGAATCCATCGCGATCGTGCGCAGCTGGATTTCGACGAAATAATGGCCGGGGATTTGACCGTCAACATCGGCAAACGGCTCCTCGACGTCAAGGATCATATGGTAACTGCGGTAACCGTTCGGTTTGGCATGACGCACATAATCCTTTTCCTCGACGACCGTGACGCCGTCCATACGGCGGATGCCCTCGACGTTTCGGAAAATATCGTCGACGAAACGGCAGACAATCCTCAGGCCGACCGCGTCGCGGACCTCGCGCAGCGCGCTTGCGGGCGTTTCGGGCAAATTGCGTTTGCGGCATTTCTCGCGCATACTGTCGTCACTTTTGACGCGTGCAATGAGATGCTCGTAAATCGCGGAACCCGTCTGCTTTTTCGCCGCGTCATTGCACGCGCTGATGCGGCCGGTCATATCCTGTAAAACGGCGTCGAGTGCGGTACGGAATTCGCCGTAAATACTGCTCATAAAACTCCCTCATTTCGTTCGTGATGATAGTTTTATTATAACACGCGGCACTGGAAAGAAAATGAGAGACGCCTTAAGATTGACGGGAATGCACCCTCTTGCCATATCTGTTATAATAGATAGCGTAACAGAGAAAGGGGGAACGCAGTTGTTCGGAATCCAGTGCTTTGCCGTGTTTTGGCTGGTCTTATCGGTTTATTTTTTCTATACATTTATGCGCCATGTGATAAACGATGACGACGAGGCGCAGGACGAACGTCAGGAAATGGCGGACGAAATGGAAGCGATGGGGAAATTCATCTCCATGCGCGTGATCGGTGGCCTCTACGTGGGCCTCGGTCTCGTGATGCTGCTCATCGACGTCGCCGGACTTGTCCTGACGTACAACTACGCCGAACTGCGTCCGTGGCAGGAAATCCTGCTCTACGTGTCAATTGCCGCACTGCTCCTCGACGGCGGCATGGACGCGCGCAAAATCCGCGATATGCTCAAAGCGATCAACAACGGTGCCGGATCTGACGTCATCGTCGCATATCTCGACTCGTCATCCGCGAAGTGGAACGCCGTTTCCTTCGTCGCGATCGGCGGCAAAGTCGTCCTCGCCGCAATCCTCGTTCTCTGGACTGTTTTCCCGCGCTGAATCTGTCAAAATGTACGGTCGCAGGAAAAAAAGGATTTTTTCCATCTATGTCGAATAAACAGTATAGCAGGAATAGTTCCTGCTGGGATTTTATCAATGGGGGATGTTTACTATGCCAAGAACGAAAAAAGCCGCAACGGCTGCTAAACCGGCGGCGAAACCGGCCGCAGAAAAGAAAGCGTTTATTTTCTTCAACTGCGACGCCGAAAAATCCGTGAAGTCGATGAATATCGAGTACAACAACGAAGTATTCAAAGACACGAAGACGGCACGCCGTCAGCTCGTCGCAAAAGTCAAGAGCCAGATCGAAGCCGGCAAAGTCCAGGTCAACGGCGCCGACATGGAAACGGTCGAAAAGCTGATTCTCGAGGGTAATCCGGCAGAAGCCAGCAAATACTTGACGTATGGCGACATTCAGGAACTTATCTGCTACTGAGCAGACGACAGCCGGAAACGGCAAATAAGGGCATTCGCACGGTCAGGGCGGATGCCTTTTGTTGTATGACGATTTGACGAAAGGAACGATTATGGACGAACGTCAGGAACCGCAGCACAAGCGGCGCATCCATTACAGCGGCAAATACCCGCGGCGCTTTGAGGAAAAATATAAGGAGCTTGACCCCGAAAAATACGGCGAGACGGTCGCTCACGTGCGCGCGAAGGGCAACACGCCCGCGGGAACGCACATCCCGATCATGGTGAAGGAAATCCTCGGCGTGCTTGCGATCAAGCCCGGCGAGCGCGGATTTGACGCGACACTCGGCTACGGCGGACACACGCAGGCGATGCTAAGTGAACTGCAGGGGAAAGGATGTCTCTACAGCGGTGACATTGACCCGATCGAGTCGGCGAAAACGGAAGCGAGGTTGCGCGGACTCGGTTACGATGAAGCAATTTGGCAGGTGCGTCATATGAATTTCTGCGAAATCGACAAACTCGCGGCCGAGGTCGGGCCGTTTGACTTTGTGCTCGCGGATCTCGGCGTATCCTCGATGCAGATCGACAATCCGGCGCGCGGCTTTACGTACAAGGCCGACGGACCGCTCGACCTGCGCCTGAATCCGCAGGCGGGGATGTCCGCTGCAGAACGGCTTGCGGGTATGGCGGAGGACGAAATCGAGTATATGCTCATCGAAAACGCGGATGAGCCGTATGCCGCGGAGATCGCGCGTCAAATCGTGCGCGACAAAAAGCGCGGTCGCAAAATCGAGACGACGCGTCAGCTTCACGAAGCGGTCGAAAAGGCGCTCGCCCGCGTCAAACTGCCGAAAAACGAGAACGGCGAAAAACCGGACCGCCGCAAACTCATCCAAAAGAGCAGTGCGCGCACGTTCCAGGCGCTCCGCATTGACGTCAACAACGAGTTTGAAGTGCTCTACGAATTCATGGAAAAACTCCCCGAAGCGCTCGCCCCTGGCGGCCGCGCGGCGATTTTGACGTTCCACTCGGGCGAGGACCGCATCGTCAAAAAGGCGTTCAAGGCGTTTTACGGGCAGGGCGTCTACG